>DSAR01000555.1 GCA_011046405.1 Chloroflexota bacterium
GCGACCGCCACACACCCCAAACCCCCATTCTCCGGCACAGCAAAGGGCTGGTCTGAGTAGTCACCTTTTCAAAATTCAGGGAGTGGGGTATAGTGTGGATTGTATATGTATCAGATCAGTGAGGGGAGGCGTGTATGCGTGTGATTACGGGGACGGCCAAGGGACGGCGATTGAAATCGGTGCCGGGGGATCGAACGCGCCCGGTGACCGATCGGGCGAAGACCGCTTTATTCGACATAATCAGTTACGACATACGGGGCAGTCATTTCCTGGACTTGTTCGCCGGGACGGGGCAGGTGGGGATCGAGGCGCTGAGCCGTGGGGCGGCGTCGGCGGTGTTCGTGGAGTTAAATGCTATGGCGCTGCGTACCATCCGCGACAACTTGGCCCATACCCAGTTGGAGGCGGATGCCCAGGTCGTTCGCGCCGACGTCTTCGATTTCTTGGCCCCAACACGGGAACCGATGGGGACTTTCGATTACATTTACGTCGCCCCGCCTCAGTATCAAGGATTGTGGATCGAGACGCTGCGTGCGTTGGACGCCAACCCTGGCTGGTTGGCCGATGAAGGCTGGGTGATGGTACAGATTGATCCCCGCGAGTACGAGGATTTGGCTTTGACCAACCTGGCCCTTTTCGACCAGCGCACGTATGGGGGCGTGATGTTCTGTTTTTATTCCCGACTGCCTGGATAACGTAACGTGTCGGATAGATGGATGGAGCACCATCATCTTGCCGGAATTGCCGTCAGGATGATGGCCGTTCAGCCTGCATAATTGAGCGTTCGGCCCATAGTTGGTCCATCACCGTCTCCAGGCGACGGGCCAGGAGGTCGAGGGTGTGGGTGGTGACGTCGTCCTCGTTCTCGAAGACGACGTAGGGCACGGGGATCGAGCGCACGGTGACGAAATGCGGGTCGTCGGCTGTGAATTGGCGCCAATCGTCATCCCGGTAGAGGCGGGTCATTTTCTCGTCGGGCAGGCCATGTTCCAGGACACTGTCGGGCCGGTCCGGGTTGAAGCGCCGGCGATTTTTGTGCAACGATTCCTCGAAGGAAACGCTCACGTATACGATACCCGCTCGCCGGAGGATGGCGTCGTCCAGGTGCTGGAAGGCCTCGGCATACCCCCCGTGTTCGCTGCCCCGCGAGAACTCGATGAGCGTGCTCGTGTGTTCGTGATAGGATGGCTCGTCGCGCCGTCGCTTGTGATAGGCCAGGCTGATGCGTTCGATCAACAGATGCCAGAGATAGCGGTGTTTGAAGTAGCCGTCGGCATCGGTGTGTAACCGGGGTTGGCCCAAGCGATGCTCCAGGATGTCATCCTCCTCCAGCCAGGCCCACAACATAGGGAAATCGTCGATCACGTCCAGGTCGGCGATGTGGTACTGGCGTTGTCGGACGTCGTCGGGCGTTTGGCGGAGGAAGTCGATGATCTCACTCTTGCCCGAAGCCGGCCGGCCGATCAGGATCAGGACGTCGAACGTTGCTCGATGTGTCTGGGTTCTGGTATCCATTTTACGCCTCTCGATCTGGACGGTTTTATTACCCGACATCTCTGGATCACGAATGGACAAATAACACGAAATTTGGCTTCGAATTTCAAACAACATTCGTGAAATTCGAGCATTCGTGTGATTCGTGATCGAAAACCACGCTCTTGGCCACGAATGTCGGGTAGTGAAGGGACGGTTGTAGATAGCGCTCAAACGACGACGATTCGCGTGGCGCTATCCTCTTTCGATACCTTTCGCTCGTATTCGTCGTAGGGCACGATGGGGTCGGTCCAACGGAAGATCCACTGGGCAGCCTGGTTCGACACGTTGATGCACCCATGGCTGTGGGGACGGACGAAATCGTTGTGCCAATACGTACCGTGGATGGCGATGGCGGACCAGGTGTAGTAGACCGGGAACGCCACGCCGGGCAAGTCATAGCGATCGTTCTCGGCGCCGCCGACCATACGCCGGGTGTGGCGCTTGTAGAGCACGCGATATTCGCCCCGTGGCGTGGTGCCTCCCGCTCCCGACGAGATCCGGGTGATGAAGACGGGCCCCTGACCCTCGAAGCAGGTCAGGCGCTGGTTGCTGAGGTTGATCTCGATCCACTTGTCGGGATGACCGGGAGAGATGGGGGCCATCTCTTCAGGCGGGATGCGACGCACCGACCAGGTTGGAACGTAAGGCCCCGGTGCGTAGGTGATGCCGTCCTTGAGCTGATACCACCAGTTCCCCTCATCGTCTTCAGTGGCGCCGATCACGCGGTAGACCGTCCCGTAATACAGCTTGTATCGCACGCGGGCGCTATCGGGACGCCAACGGGCTTCGGCGATCGGGACGCACACCTGGCTCCAGAAACCTGGCTCTGCCACCTCGGAGACGATCTCAGACTGCGGGTCGTTCTCGACTGGCTGGACGTACCCGCTGTGAATAAAGCCATCGTCGGTCTGGTACCAGATGGGGTTTCCGGGCCAGGGCGGCTTACCGGAAATGGCCGCGTGAAGCGGGATGATCTCGTCCCTCGTTTTCCACGCGACCCATTCGGCGGCGGCGTCAGGCTCTGTGCGAAGCGCGTGTCGCCACCACGTGGTGATACGTCCCAGGGAGGTCGGTGGAGGTTCCGGCGCCGGTTCGGTGTCTTTTTCCTCTGGCCAATGGGGCAGTGCTGCCAGGGCCAGGGCGACGCTCGACCATTTTATGAACTCACGGCGATTGATGTTTTTCATTTGACCTCTTGTTTGACCGCTTATCTGTCATGGGTGTGTTTCAAACGATTCAAGCCTTGTTCGTAGTACGCTAGGTAGCGGCTTCAGCGCGTTTTTACGGCGATAAATCGCCTACTACAAACTTGACCTCAAATGAAATGAAACGTACCCATCTGTCATTTGTTTTGGTTATTTTGATTATTCGTCGTTCGTTAATTATACGCTGAAGTGGCCTGCCGTCAATCGAGAGAATTCCTTGCAATCTCCTTGCAATCTCCTTGCAATTTCTAATTCGACGGCGACGGGAAGTTAATCCGCGAAGGCGGATTTCGCAAATGTGGTCGCGAATTTATTCGTCAGGATAAAAGTTAACATGGTCAGGCCTGATCAGGCTAAGGACAGCGAAGCGATAGGAATACAAAGTCTTCAACAAGGTCGTTATCCTGAAGGTCCCTCGCAGGCCAAATCTCGCCCGTCGAAAGATCCCACACGCCGAGGCGGACGGTGTACGATCCGGTCGATGTGGGATCGAAGTGGCGCACGTCTCGCATCATCTCACCCGGTTCCCATAGCCAGAAGGGCATCATCTGGAGCAAGGGGTAGCCGTCGGCCTGGGTGACGACTGAGCCATCCGGTCGCAACAGGTGGGCGAACACGCTCGCGTCGGTCCCGATCTTTTCCTCGACCTGCCAGTAAGTCGTCAGGTGGACCGATCCGGCGTCATCACACCGGACGCTTGCCTCCCAGAGCGTGATCTGGTCGCCGAAGTGGGCGATTGGTGGGCCGCCGGAGGGTCGAGCGCTGGGGCCGCCGGCTTCGAGCAGGTGGATGCGCGCTGGCTCGTATCGCGCCAGATAGACGGCGCCGCTGCGACGGATCGCGTTGGCCATCTCCTGCCAGCCAACCTCTGGCCCAAAGAGTTGGTAGGTGTAGCTTTCTGTTTGATCCGAGGTGACAATACCGAAGGCGGCCGCCTCGGCGGCGTCGTGAAGGCCGGTGTGCACGTAGACCAGATCACGGGCATCGACCCGTTGCGGGAGCGGTGTGACGCCCTCGAAACCCAAAGGATAACGCCGGGCGTGGGGCGTGATGCGCGAGGGGAGATTGACCAACAGGAGTGGGCGTGGGCCGGTGCGGGCCGCGGCAGCGGCGTCCCAGATGCTTTCTCCTGCCAACGCATACAGGCGCACCCCCTCACGCACGAAAGCGACGGCTGGGAACAGCAGGACGATGAGTAGAAGACTGGTGATCAACAGCCGCCAGGTTGGGCGCAGCCAGGCGCTCCAGCCGTCGACAGCGGTCGCCCACACCAGGGCCATGCCGGTCGCCGTCATGTAGAGATAGCGGGGAGCCAGGGCAAACCAATCCGCCTCCATGGCGACCATCGGCGGCAGGGCGAACAGCGCAAACCAGGCCACGCCCAGCGCGAAACCTCCCCGGTGGCGTCGCAGCCCGAGCCAAGCCAGGCAGACCAGCGTGGGGAGTGCGACGAGCCACAGGCCAACCTCGGCCTCGGTATTGAGTTCCAGGCTTTGCGCCAGGGGCGCGATGGGATAAGTCAGGCCCTGGATCAGGTAGCCGGTGTTGCGCCAAAGCTCCGCCGGCTTGAGTCCGAACCCGGTGATGCCGGCGCCGCGCATCTGGCGCCACAGGGCCAGCGCCAGGGGGAGCAATCCGGCGAAGGCCAGCGCCCACCACCCTGAAGCCGCCGTCTCCCGGGGCGTCCAGCGGCGCGTGAGTTGCCCGATCCCTTCGCTGAGCGCGACCAGCGCCCCGAGCAGCAGACCCGCTTCGTAAGTCAGCGGAGCCAAGAGAGCGAGCAGCAGGGCCAGGATGACCCACCGCGTGCCACCGCCCCGGCGTCCCCGGTCGTAAGCCAGCAGGGCGCCGGCGGTCATGGCGCTGACCAGGGGATTGTACACCGCGCCGGGCCAGGCGACGGCCTGACGGGCAAAGGGAAAGGCGGCAAACAGGGCCGTAGCGACGACGGCGGGGAGGCAGGTTCCTTCCCGCGGGTGCGAGCGTATCCACGTGGCGGCCAATAGACCGGTGAACCAGGCCGCTGTGAAATGGGCGCCCAGGTTGAGGGCATGCAGGCCGGGCGGGTGCAATCCGCCGAGCAGCGCGGCCCACACCCGCCACAGGCTATACCACAGCGGGCGGTAATAGCCGTAGGGGCTGGGGCTGGTCCACAGTTGACGCCAGGAAATCGATTCTAGCCACGGGATCTGGAGTAGGTCATCGGAAAAGAGCGGGAGGTTTAACGTATCCCCGTATAGCCCCAGGGTGAACGCCAGGGCTACGATCCCCGTGGCGACCGTTGGGCGCGCCAGTTGGCGCGCCAGTTGGCGCGCCAGTTGGCGCAGTAGATGCTTTGTTCTCTTCGTTTCCTTTTGTTTCTTTTTGGATGCCATTGCGCGCTAGTTTATCACAGTGGCGGGAGAGCGCAAGGCGAGGAGCGTCGGATATTCGTACGAAAACCGTAGCGTAATCAAAGTTGAGTCTGAATGGGAGTATGCTATAATGGAGTCTGTGTGCTGAACATTGTGTATTGCACTACCCGACATTCGTGGCCCAAAGCATGATTTTCTATCACGAATCGCACGAATGGTCGAATTTCACGAATGTTTTTTCACGATTCAAAACCAAAATTCGTGTCATTTGTCCATTCGTGTCATTCGTGATCCAGAGATGTCGGGTAATGAAATTGTGTATGAGCGTAACTGCTCAGCATATATGTGTAGAGCGGATTACAATCCGCGTCGATGGCGCACGGGCTATTGGCTGGGTGGTGGGAAGCTAACACGTTGCCTGCAAGTGGCCGGATTACGATCCGGCTTCCGGATTGTGATCCGGCGGGCGCAAGGTGAGTAGATACGTATGAGCGATATATCGGATCGGAGGTGTCGCCTTTGTGAAACGCATGAAATGGATCCTGTTTGCAGTAATCGTTCTGCTTGTCGCTATCACACTGCTCGGCCGGTCGAGCGAGCCCGTCCTGGCGCAAAGCCCTGGTCCCACCATGGAGGTCTCTGTGGGTTTCGATGGGTATTGCCGGGCCGGCGACGGGTACTGGTGCCCGGTCTCCGTGATCCTTTCGAACGAGGACGCTAACGTCGAAGGCGTGCTGCGCGTGATGGTCGATGGGGCGGCGGGAGTCGATTCGAGCGCTTACCTCAAGCCGGTCGTGTTGCCCTCTCGCTCGCGTAAGGCATATACCCTTTACGTCTCTTCGGCATCTTCGTCCTATCGCTCACGTCTGCTGGTCGAGTTATTGGTCGGGAGTGGGCAAAATCAACGGATCGTGGCACAGCAGGCTGAGGTCGTTTGGTTGGACGATAAAGAGCGTTTATGGGGCGTGATCAGCAGCCGCCCATCGGCATTGAATTTCTTGAGCGACCTGGCCTCGGTCAGCGTGGCCTCGATGGATTTGGAGACGTTGCCGGAAAATCCCCTGGGTTGGGAGGGATTGACCGTATTGGTGTTGAACGACGTCGATACGAGCGCGCTGACCCGCGATCAACGGCGGGCGCTGGCAGTTTGGGTCTCCCAGGGCGGTCACCTGCTCGTCGGCGGAGGGGCCGGGGCAGTCCGCACCGACGCCGCCGTCGCCGATTTGTTGCCGGTCTCTCTCGGGGGGTCGCGCTCGGTGGATAGCCTGTGGGCGCTGGGCGAATGGGTGGGCGCGCCGAGCGAGGATGGCCCTTACGCAGTGGCCGAGGCGAGTTTGCGGGATGGCGACGTCATAGTGGGCCAGGATGACCTGTTGTTGATCGCTTCTCGCGTTCACGGGGCAGGGAAGGTGACCTGGTTGGCCTTCGATGCCGCGCTCAGGCTGTTCTCCGAGTGGGATGATAATCTCCTGATGTGGGATTTGATGGTTGGTGTATGGGGTGTGCAGTCGACCCAATTTACCGTTCAGAATGGTTATAACCTGCGGAGTGCGATCAACGCGATTCCTGGCCTGGAATTGCCCTCGACGTTGCAATTGCTGGCCTTTATGCTGCTCTACACGATACTCGTGGGGCCGGTCAACTACCTCGTGTTGCGCAAGATGGATCGCCGGGAGTTGGCCTGGTTGACGATCCCGGTGCTGATTCTGGGATTTTCGGCCTGTGCGTACCTGACCGGTTTCCAGGTCCGTGGCGCAAAAGCCATCGTCCATCGCCTGGCCGTGGCTTACGTCCCCGAAGAAAGCGGCGTAGCCCGGGTACGGCAGATGGTGGGCGTTTTCTCGCCCCGGCGCACCACCTACGACGTCTCCGTCGCCGACGTCGGTGTACGGGAGATCCAGATGAATTATTATGGAGGGCCTGATAGACAGGCGCTCCGCGTGGTGGAGGAAGCCAATCGCGCCACAATCACCGATCTGCGGGTGGACGTGGGCGGCATTCAACCTTTCTTCACCGAAGGATACGTGGAGACGTCTCCTGTCGATTCCGACTTGAAGGTCGATACGACGACGTCGGGCGACCTGCGGGTGAGCGGGACCCTCCGTATCGGCGACACACCGTTGGAGGGCGCGGCGATTATTTCTGGAAATTACGAGCAGCGCCTGGGCGACCTGGAAGCGGGACAGGAGGTGAACGTGCTCATTTCCTACTCGGGCGCTTCGGCCACCGGATACAAGCAATTCCCAGTGCTTATTCTCGGTCCTGGTTCTTATTGGGATGATCCAAAACTATATCGGCGACAGCAATTTCTGCAGGCATTTACACCCTATGACGGCGCGGGAACGACGCTGCTGAGGAATGGCGTTTACCTGGTGGGGTGGGTCGAGGATGCTCCCCTGACGGTCGAGGTGGTGGATCGACCGTTCTCGACGCTTGGAACGACGTTGTACGTGTACGCCTTGCCGGTGACCGGGATCGGGTCGGGGGTCAAGGTGAACATCCCGCCGGGCCTTATCTCGTGCGGGGTGGAAAATTCAAGCGCTTCGTTGCATACGTGGTCGGCAGGCGGAGTTGGGCACATGGAGCCCGACACAGAGGTAGAGCTGTGGTGCCCGATTTGGAAGGGTGTGCAGATTAGCCAGGTCGATAAGTTGCAGTTACAGTGGCGAGGCCACAGTTATGGGGTGCTGCCTGCCGACGCGCCGGAGATTTCGCTGTGGAATCAAAAGACGGAGACCTGGCGCAAGCTTAGCATCAGTTGGGGCACGCACATCGTGCCTGCCGGGGAGTCCTTTGTCTTGCCGGAGGGGGGGATTCGCGTACGTCTCGTATCCAGCGCCGAGCAATCGGTCAATGTCGAGCAACTATCATTTAGCATTGAGGGGCGGCGATAAGGGCGACCCCATTTTTACCGGGAGGAATGACGTGGCAATTATTGAGACACAGGGATTGACCAAGCACTATGGCAAACTGACGGCCCTGAAGAGCCTGGACCTGCTCGTGGAAGAAGGGGCTGTCTTTGGCTTCGTGGGGCCTAACGGGGCCGGCAAGACGACGACGATGCGGATTCTATCGACGCTCTTGCGTCCAACGTCGGGGGATGCGTGGGTGGCAGGACACTCGGTGCTCACGGACCGGCGGGCAGTGCGGCGGGCCATCGGCTACATGCCCGATTTCTTCGGCGTCTATGGCGACATGAAGGTGTGGGAATACCTGGATTTCTTCGCCGCCTGTTACGAGATCCCTGCGGAGACGCGCGCCCGTTTGACCGACGATCTGCTGGCGCTGGTCGACCTGGCGCATCGGCGGGACGATTACGTCGACGCCCTGTCCCGGGGGATGAAACAACGCCTCTGCCTGGCCCGCTCGCTGGCCCACGATCCCCAGATCCTGATCCTCGACGAGCCGGCCTCCGGCCTGGACCCCCGGGCACGGATCGAGATCCGCGAGTTGCTGCGGGAGTTACAGTTGATGGGGAAGACGATCCTGGTCTCCTCCCACATCCTCTCGGAGATCCAGGAGGTCTGCACTCACATCGGCATCATCGAGGCCGGGGAGTTGGTGGCGATGGGCACCCTGGCCGAGATGCGACAACTCATCCGCGCCCAGTGCATCGTGCGGGTGACCGTCGCCGAACGCTTCGAGGAGGCCCAGGCCTGGTTGGAGGCCAGGCCCGGCGTGCTGGACGTGGCGCTGGTGAACGAGAATGGCGGACGACATTTGTTGGTCACGATGTCTGGAAGGGACGAGACGCTTTCTGAGCTTTTGGGCGAGTTGATCGGCGCGGGATTCCCCGTCGTTGGGTTCCAGGAGAAAGACGGCGACCTGGAGGACGTCTTCATGCGCTTGACGAAGGGTATCGTTTCATAGGGAGGGGTATGATGTCCTCTGTATCCACTCGCTGGCGGCGTTGGTTGTGCAATCCTCTGATCCAGCGGGAGTTAGCGCGTAGCTGGCATAAGTATAGCGGCGTACGGCGTGTGCTGTTGATGATCTGGATGGCGTTGCTGGGGGCAGTGGTGGGGTGCGGCGTCGTGGTGGTCCTGAGCGGGTCGCCCGTCGATCTCTCCGGGGGCGAGTTCAATTTCCAACCCCGGGGGACCCACCTGGCGGCGCTGGGCACCGGATTGCCGGTATTCTGCCTGTTGGGAGCCGTTTCGTCCATATTGTCCGGGGTGTTGCCCTGGATCGTCCCGGTTTTCACTGCCACGTCGATCGTCCGCGAGCGGGAGCAAGGGACGCTTGACGTGCTGCGGGTTACCCTGCTGACCGAGGGGGCCATTGCGTGGGGAAAACTGGCCCAGCCCTTCCTGCGCCTTTGGCCGGCCATCCTGGTGATACTTTTTCTATCGCCGCTCCAGGTGATCTGGGCGTCGGGCGCTGGCCTTATGTGGGGACAGCCTATGACAATGTTCGGGATCATCGGCGTGACAGCGAACCCTGGCGCGATTGCGCCGTGGCTGGGGATGCTGGCCCTGTTTTTCATCGGGTTTTTTAAGCCGTGGGCCGACTTGATCCTGTATGCGACGATCGGCCTGTTCATCTCGACGTGGGCCCGCTCGACTGCTTTTGCCGTTGCGTTGACCTATGGCGCGATACTCGTCACCCGTTTCAGTTTTGGCCTGTTGACGACGTTCCTGTCCGCCCTGTTTCCCTTTTTGTTTTTCGACCCGATGATGGTTTCGATGACTGAAGCGACGTCGATGAATATGTTCTGGCTGTCGGCTTTGGGGGCGGCCCTGGTCGTGTTTCTGTCGGGAGTCGGGGCGGCTGTGCTGTTCGGCGGGACCGTCTGGCGACTGCGCCGGCTGTAGGCAGGCGGTGGATGGCAACGATAATGTATCGAAATGCGAGGCATACACCTCCAGGAGGCCTTTGTGGATAAAACGTCTGTGACCGATGGTGATCTAAACGAAGCGACGGGAAGTGCAGCGGCGGGAAGCGCAGCGGCTCCTTTAGATGAAGCGGGAAGCGCAGCGGCTCCTTTAGATGAAGCGGGAAGCGCAGCGGCTTCGACAGCCGGTCGACGCCGGTTTCGCCGGGAGTCCAACCCCATGCTCATCAAAGAGTTGCGCGGACGCATGCGCGGGGCGCGGGCCTTCGTCGTATTGACCGCCTATCTGTTGTTGTTGATCTGTTTCACGTCCATCGTCTACTACGCCTACACCGCCAGCTCGCGCGGGCCTGGCGGCGGACCGGACATGGCTTACCTGGGAAAAACGATCTTCGCCATCGTTGCCATCATCGAGATATTCATGGTCACCTTCATCACCCCCGCTTTTACCGCCGGGGCCATCAGCGGTGAGCGAGAACGCCAGACGTACGAAGTGTTGCGCACGACGTTGCTTTCGGCCCGCAAGCTGGTCTTTGGCAAACTGTCCTCCGCCCTGACCTATATGTTTCTGCTGATCCTGGCGGCGGTTCCCCTGCAGAGCCTGGCCTTCGTCCTGGGCGGTGTGGTGATCGAGGAGTTGGCGGTCGCATTGATCGTCCTCCTGGTGACCGCCTTTGCCTTCGCCGCCATCGGCATGGTGTTCTCGGCTTTTGCGCGTACGACGCTCGTCGCAACTGTGTTGACTTACGTCGTCGCGTTGTTGCTGACCATCGGGCTGCCCTTGTTGATGCTGGTGGGGATTGGGCTTATGAACGCGCTGTGGTACAACTACGATCCGCCGACCTGGATCATCGAGGCGATTTTTATGTACCTGATCGTTTTTATCGTCAGTCTGAGCCCCATCAGCACCGCCATCGGGACAGAAATCATGTTGGAGCAGGAGAACTCGATTCTCTACTTCTGGCATAGCATCGATTCAAGCCATCGCGTCTTGGTACCCTCCTTCTGGATCATGTACGTGGTGATCTACGTGGTGATCGCCCTGTTTTTGCTTTTGGTGACCGTGTTGAAAGTCCGTCGTCAGGAGATCAAATGATATACTCGCAAACTCAATTGGGTCGTCTCCGCTCGTGCGTGCGTCGGTGGGGCGTGCGACTGCGCCTGGTGGAAAGCCTGGCCTGGGGAGCCTGGGGCGCAGTGGTGGGGCTGGGCGCGGCGCTGCTCCTGGCGCTGGCGGCGCGGTTATGGCCGCTTTGGATGGTGCGCCAGTTGGTTGCCTGGGCCGGGATATCGACGTTGCTCGGCGTGGCGGCCGGCGTGGCAGCCGTCTGGCTGTGGCCCCGTTCGGTGACGCGGCTGGTCCGTCTCTTCGACCGGCGTTTTGGATTGGCCGAGCGCTTGACGACGGCGTTGGAGATCGGGGAGGGACAGTTATCGCCGCCGGCGCCGATAGCGTCTGCCCAGTTGCTCGATACATGGGCCGCCGTCCGGCAGGTCGACCTGGGCGCAGCACTGCCCCTGCGAGTTCCCCGGCGGGCGCTGCTCACCTTTGGCCTGTTGGCCGTGGGGATGCTCGTCGCACTCTGGCTGCCAAATCCCCAGGAGCTGGTGCTCCTGCAGCGGGCGGCCGTGCAGGCCGCGATCGAGGA
The DNA here is from genome assembly GCA_011046405.1 of Chloroflexota bacterium. Taxonomy (GTDB): domain Bacteria; phylum Chloroflexota; class Anaerolineae; order B4-G1; family B4-G1; genus DSAR01. The sequence continues at coordinate 11,579 of DSAR01000555.1, forward strand.
GCAGATTGAGGGCCTGGAGGCGGTGCGCGCCGAGGTCGCCGAGGCCGAGGGCTTGACCGACGAGGAGCGGGAGCAATTGTTGCGGGAGTTGGAGGCGGCGATCGCCGCCCTGGAAGAGAGCGGGCAAAAGTCGATGGCGGACATCGGGGATGCGGCCGAGGCGGTGGCGGCCCTCTCGAAGGCCGAAAGAGCCCTGGCCGAGCTACAGGATCCGGGCGCAGCGAGCGTGCGGGAGGGTTTGGCGCGCGCCGCGCATGAGATGGCCGATTCGGCGTTGACCCAGGGCGTCGCCGAGGCGCTGGCCCAGGGCGATTATCAGACAGCGGCCCAGGCGCTGGCCTCGTTTGCAGGAGACGAAGGCGAGGCCCTGACGCGGGACGAGGAACTCGCGCTGGCCCGGGAACTGGCGCAGGCGGCCCAGGCCCTGGCCGAGAGCGACCCCGACCTGGCGCAGAAGTTGGCCCAGGCAGCCGAGGCCATCGAGCAGGGCGACATCGCCCAGGCTCGGCAAGCGATCCAAGAGGCCTCCGAACAGATGGGCGCGGCTGGCGAGCGGGTGCAGCGCCAGGAGGCAGTCGAGGGCGCGCTGGCGACGTTGCAGGAGGGGCGGGAGCAGATTGCCCAGGCCGGCGGCACCTGACCGAGCACCGGCCAGCCGCTCGGTCAGAGCGGTGGAGGTAATCAACCGGGGCAAGGCCCGGGACAGCCCGGTGGGAGTATGGCAGGGAGCGGACAACAGACCCAGCCGTTTCACAGCGAGGACGCGGGGACCGGCGCGCCCTACGACGAGCTCTACGTCCCCTACCGGATAGAGGACGAGGGCGCCGGGGTGAACGTGGGCCGCGAGGGTGGGGAGGGAGGCTTGTCGGCCGGGAACGTGCCTGTGCCGGCGCCCCAGGGCGGGCAAACGAACGTGCCCTACCGGGAGGTGTACGCCGAGTACTCGGCCCAGGCCGGCGCAGCGCTGGAGAGCAGTTACATTCCCCTGGGAATGAAGCGCTACGTGCGCGATTACTTCAGCTCCCTGGAACCGCCGGCGGAGTGAGCGGGAAAAGCCCAGCCGAGGAGGTGGGATGAAGACGTCGAATGGCATCCATGCCGTGATCTTTGACCTGGATGGCCTGATGGTCGATAGCGAGCCGTTGGCCGAGTGGGCCTGGCGAGAGACGCTGGCCCGGTATGGCTGCCTGTTGGACGAGCAGACGTTCCAGGACATCCTGGGGCTGCGCGTGGCCGATTCGGCCCGCGTCATCTGCGAGCGTTACCCGCTCCCGGTGGGCCCGGAGGAGGCGATGGCGGAACGGGATCGCCTGTTCCTGGACGCGGTTCCCGCACGGCTCCGGGCGTGTGCCGGTCTCTATCCGCTGCTGGATGCCCTGGCGTGCCGGGAGATACCGCTGGCGCTCGCCACCTCGGGCCACCGGGTGTACGTGGACCTGGTGTTCCAGACGCTGGATTTTGAGGATCGCTTCCGGGCGGTGGTCACGGGCGACGAGGTGGCCAACGGCAAGCCCGCGCCCGACATCTACCTGCTGGCGGCGGAGCGATTGGGCGTCGCGCCGGAACGCTGCCTGGCGTTGGAGGATTCGGTGCTGGGTGCCCGGGCCGCCGAGGCCGCCGGTATGGTCTGCCTGGTTGTGCCCAACGACCGGATGGACCCGCGCGATTTCCCCGCCACCTGCCGGCTCTTCGACTCGTTGGAGCGGGTAAGGGATAATCTGGATGATCTTTTGGCGTAATTGCCTAATGAAGCTTAGCCTACTGCTGTGGCCGGTCTCTGACCGAGCCACAATCCGTGTAAATCTGTGAAATCGGTGGTTAGAATTTCCACTCCCCCAAGTTCTGGCAGATGATGGTGGGTCGCATAGTTGACGAAAGCGAAGTCCAATACGTCGCCGCCGGGGGCGTCGTCGTGCACGAGGGACGGGTGCTGGTGTTGCGCCGTCCCGGCCGGGGCGAGGTGCGCTTGCCCAAGGGGCACGTCGAATTGGGCGAGAGTGCGGAGGCGGCGGCGCAGCGCGAGGTCTGCGAGGAGAGCGGTTGCACGGGGTTGCTCGTCGAGGTCGATCTGGGGCGCCAGGTCGTCGCCTTCGACTACCGGGGGCGGCGCGTCGTGCGCACCGAGCGCTATTTCCTGATGCGGCCGCTCAACGGCGCCGCCTTGTTGGGCGAGTGCGAGCCGCAGTTCGAACCGGCCTGGCTGACCTGGGATGCGGCACTGGCGGCGCTGACGTTCGCGGTGGAACGGGAATGGGTGCGGCGGGCGCGGGAGGCGTGGGAGGCGCGGGCAAAGTGAAGCGATTGTTGGTGGTCAAGGTCGGGGATACGTTGCCCGCTCTCGCGGCACGGCGCGGAGATTTCGAGGATTGGATCCTGGCCGGTATGTCGATCGACGAGCGGCGGGCCGTCGTCGTGGACGTGCGCACGGGCGTGGGGCTGCCGGCTTACAGCGATCTGGCGGGCGTGGTGTATCATCTCAATAAACCGGGGCAAACTCGCTCGGGCCGGTCTCCTGACCGTGCCCGCTGTGGCTCGGTCGGGAGACCGGCCACAGCTCCCCAGGCTTACAGCGATCCGGCGGGTGTGGTCATCACTGGCTCTCACGCCATGGTGACCGAGCGGGCGGATTGGAGCGAGCAGACGGCGGCCTGGCTGCCGGGGCTCGTCGAGCGCGGGATACCGGTGCTGGGGATCTGTTACGGTCACCAATTGCTGGCCCACGCGCTGGGCGGCACGGTGGGCGATAATCCCCTGGGGCGCGAGTATGGCACGGTCGACGTGCACCTGACCGATGAGGCGCACGCGGATGCCCTCCTGGGTGCTTTACCGACGCCGGTCCGCGTCCAGGTGAGCCATACCCAGTCGGTGTTGGCGTTGCCCGCCGGGGCGAGGCGGCTGGCCTGGAGCGACGGCGACCCGAATCAGGCTTTCGTCGTCGGCGAGCGGGCGTGGGGCGTGCAGTTCCACCCCGAGTTCGACCGGGATGTCGTCGTTACCTACATCGATCGCTACCGCCAGGCCCTGATCGACGAAGGGCAGGACCCCGATCGCTTGATCGAAATGAGTGAGGATACGATCTACGGCTCGATGATCTTGAGCCGCTTTGGTCAAGTGGTCGAACAGGCATAGGGCGGGGGGAGGAGGGGTAACGTGTTTCGAAATCCGTGGTTCTGGATCGCCATCATCTTGATCACCATCGGTATCTCCTTGACGGTGGCCCTGGACGTGTTCAATTGGCTGCTCGTCGCGCTCGTGGCCGCCATCCTGGTCATCCTCGGCGTTTTCTTCTGGGCCGCCTATCGGGTGGGGCGCGTCGAAACGCCTTTGGTTCCTCACTTGCAAAAAGTACCCAAAGACGAGCGCCTCTCCGTGATCTACGATTGCGACGTGACCATGGGTCTCCCTTTCCGGGACGTCTGTGACGGGATGGCGCTCTTGTACATCCTGGGTGAGCCCCGCCTCGATTTGCGAATGGTCACGACGACCTATGGCAGTAGCTCCGTCCGGCGGACGGCGCGGATGGCCCGGCGCCTGTTGCAGGCCATGGATCAGGATGACGTCGCCGTGATCCCCGGGGCTGCCAGCCCTGCTGAACGCGCGGAGGACAACCGGGCCGCCCGGTACCTGCGAGACGTCGTCGATACCCATCGCAACCGGATCGACCTCGTCGCCACCGGCAGCTTGACCAACCTCAAGCACGCGGTCGCGCTCGACGAGCATTTCTTCAAAAAGCTGCGCTCGCTCTACCTGCTGGGCGGGCTGACCGAGCGCCTGGTGTGGAATGGCCACCGTCTGGCCGAACGGAATTTCTCCCTCGATCCTGAGGCCGCCTACCTGGCCATCCACGCCGATTGCCCCGTCACCATCGTCACTGGCCACGCCGGCCTGACGGCCATCTTCCGCAGTCCCCAGTATGCCCAACTCCAGTCCCTGGACGATCCGGTCTCGCGGTTCGTTGCCCAGGAGATCCGCTTCTGGTTCGCGCTGATGCGGCTGTGGTTCCAGGACGATGGCTTCGGCATGTGGGATGCCCTCCCGGCCTTGGCCCTGGCCCATCCCGAGTTCTTCGAAGCGCAACAGGTCTACGTCACCTCGACCCCGGACGAACTGGCCAAGGGACGTCTCCACGTCGATCCCAGCCGGTACGGGCCGGTTACGCTGGTGACCGGCGTGCGGGATTTCGATCCACTCATCACGGCCCTGTTCGCTGCCTGGCGCCGTCTCGGCAGACGTGTAAGCGCCGGGAGAGCAAGAGAAAGGAGATCAAAGCAATGACCCATATCGTGCTCGTGCGTCATGGCCAGACCGTGTGGAACAAGGAAGCGCGCTTTCGAGGACAGACTGACGTCCCGTTGGACGATTTCGGCCTGCGGCAGGCGGAGGCCACCGGTGGCTACGTCGCCTCCCGCTGGCCCGTCTCCGCTGTCTACGCCAGCCCTCTACGCCGCACCATGCAGACGGCCGCGGCTATCGCGACGGCGCAAGGGTTGGTGCCCCAGCCCTTCGATGGCCTGCTCGACGTCAATTTCGGCCGGTGGCAGGGCGAGTTGAGCGCGCAGGTCGCCCGGCGCTACCCGGAGGATTTCCAGCGGTGGCTGGACGCGCCTCACACGGTCCATTTCCCGGATGGAGAAACGCTGGACGACGTGAAAGCGCGCGTGACGGCCGGGCTGGACGAGATCGTCGCCCGCCACCCCGACGAAACCGTCGCCCTGGTATCTCACACCGTGGCCAACCGGGTGCTGCTCCTGGCGGTCATTGGCCTGGGCAACGAGCATTTCTGGCGCCTGGGACAGGAGACATGCGCGGTGAACGTGTTCGACGTATTGGACGATGGAGGCACCGTCATCCAATTGCTCAACGATACCAGTCATCTGCTGAGCCTGAGTCGAGAGAAATAAAAAGGAGTAAAGAGGAGTAAAGATGAGCGATCGCGACGTACTGCTTCAACTTTCCAAAGAACAACTGATCGACCTGCTGGAGGACGCGGCCAAGAACTGGCTGGCCCACGATGGCCTGTGGTTCCTGGCGGCCGAGGAAAAGTTCGACATGGAGACGGCCATCGAGCTCGACCGGCGGGCCTGGGAGCAGTTCACCGTCATTGAGGCCAAGCGCATCATGCGCCGGTTGGGGCTCGAGCCGGGCGGCGGCATCCCGGCGCTGAAGCAAGCGCTCCAGTTTCGCCTCTACGCTCGCATCAACGAGCAGGAGATCGTCGACGTGGACGAGCGCACCTTCATCTTCCGGATGAACAAGTGCCGCGTGCAGACCGCCCGCCAGCGCAAAGGCCTGCCCGATTTTCCCTGCAAACCGGTGGGGTTGGTGGAATACGCCAATTTCGCCACCACCATCGACCCCCGCTTCCGTACCTGCTGCATCGCTTGTCCCCCCGATCCCCATCCCGACGATTACTGGTGTGCCTGGGAGTTCACGTTGGAGGAGAAATAAGAAAAGGACCGGCGGGTATCGCCGGTCCTCTTCTCGTCTCCATGCACTACCTGGTGCGGGGAAAGAAAACGGGTTTTTTTATCGTCTGAACCAAGCAGATCGCCATTTATAGGGTATTTTTGGACATCAAAATTGCCTTGGTGAGTGAAAAACCCGGTTTCTGACTTGCGACTAGAACAGGTGGAACGTCGCGATCACCGGCGCGAACAGCGACGAGACCAGCGACATCACCGTGATGAGCGTGTTCAGCGAGGGTCCCGCCGTGTCCTTGAACGGGTCGCCGACGGTATCGCCGACCACGCTGGCCTTGTGGGCGTCGGAACCCTTGCCACCGAACATCCCCGACTCGATGTACTTCTTGGCGTTGTCCCACAGGCCCCCGGCGTTGGCCATCAACAGGGCGAAGATGATGCCGGTGAAGATCGCGCCGCCCAGGAAGGCGCCCAGCGCCTCTGGCCCCATCACGAAACCGATCAACAGCGGCAAAATCACCGCCAGGAACGCCGGGCCGAGCAGCGACGTCAACGACCCCTGGGCTGCCAGGGAGACGCAGGCCTCGTAATCAGGCGGCGACGTACCGGCCAGGATGCCGGGATCCCGCTCGAACTGTCCCCGGATCTCCTCGATCATGTCGAAGGCGTTGTGGGTTACCGAGAGCATGGTCATTGCGCTGAAGAGCGGGGGTGTCATCGCCCCCAGGAAGACGCCGGCGATGACGATTGGATCCAGCAGGCTGAGGCTCAGGGCGATGCCTGCCTCTCGCATCTCGCTGGCGTAAGCGGCGAAGAGCGCCAGTACCGTGAGCGCCGCCGCGCTGATGGCGAAGCCCTTGGTGATCGCCTTGGCGGTGTTACCGGCCGCGTCCAACACGTCGGCGGTGTCGATGACCTCCTGGGACATCCCCGCCATCTCGGCGATGCCCCGGGCGTTATCGACGATGGGGCCGTATGCGTCGGAGGAGACGATCATGCCGCTGACGGCCAGCATGCCCACCGCGCTGATGCCCACGCCGTAGACACCCAGACCGGTCATCGCACCCTCCGTCAGGAAGTAGGAGATCAGCGTCGCTGCCACGATCCCGATGATGGAGGGCGCGATACTGACCAGGCCGTAACTGAAACCGGTGATGATGTTGATCGCCGCGCCAGAGCTGGAGACCCGCGCCGTCTCCACTACTGGCGGCCGGTCGTCGCCGGTGAAGTAATCGGACGTAAAACCGACGAGTACCCCGGTGACCAGGCCGGCCAGCGTTGCCCACAGCACGCCCAGGTGGAAATCACTGAAGTACACCATGACGCTGGCCATCACGCCGAAGATGACACAGGTGATGATCGTGCCGCCGTTGAGCGCCCGGCCCGGCTTGCCGCCCTCACCCACGTGGACGAGCTGCAGACCGATCAGCGAGGCCACGATCCCCAGCGTACAAAGGATCAGGGGCAGGACGATGTACTGCACGCGCATCGCCTCGTCCACGCCGGCCAGTCCTGCGCCCAGGAGCATCACCGCCACCGTGCTGGCGACGTAACTGTCGAAGATGTCGGCCCCCATCCCCGCCACGTCGCCCACGTTGTCGCCCACGTTGTCGGCGATGACGGCCGGGTTGCGGGGATCATCCTCTGGAATCCCCACCTCCACCTTGCCGACCAGGTCGGCGGCGATGTCGGCCGTCTTGGTGTAGATGCCGCCGCCGGCCTTGGCCAACAGGGCCAGCGCAGACGCCCCGAAACTGAAGCCCAGCACGATCTCTGGCTCGCGGGTGAGCATGTAGATCGCACACATTCCCACTACCGCGATGCCGACCATCGCCAATCCCATCACCGATCCGGCCCGGAAAGCTAGGTTGAAAGCCGGATTAAGCCCCTTGCCGGCCGCTGTTGCACTGCGCACGTTGGCCGAAACGGCGACGGTCATCCCCATGTACCCGGCAATGGCGGAGAAAATCGCCCCGGTCACGAACGCCCCGGCCATTTTCAGGCCATAGCTGGGGCTTTGTTGCGTGATGCCAAACACGATGGCGATAATCAGTGCCAATACAACCGACACGACGAGCAATGCCATGTAGAGGCGCTTGAGATAAGAAATCGCGCCCTGTCGAATCCATTCCGCCACCTGTTGTGCTTCATCGGTTCCCGGATCCTGCCGGTTGACCCAGACGTAGAGCCACACCGCCACACCGATCGAGATCAGCCCACAAATAAGTCCAACGACGAGCCACACGTTTTCCATAGTTATCTCCTTCGTCCATAGACTTTATGGACATTTAACGATCCAGACTTCGGAAGTCTCGAAAGTGCCTTGCCAGGCAACTCCAAGGAGGGCTTCAGTGATGTTTTTCCGACTAAATATCTGACGAAGACTTCCGAAGTCTCAAACGCCTATAATGTCTAATAACGACGTCTTGCTTACATATTCGCCGAACGCCACCACCGGTAATGCTCGGCGCGCAGCGTCTCTTGCGCGGGCATGGGGAAGTACACGAGCTCCTCCCGGTTCCCCACGAACAGACCGCTCTTGATCGTGCGGTAGGGGAACGACGCCGGCTGTACCCGGTTGACCATCTTGGTGTGCACGAGCTTGGTCCGCAGATCGACCAGGCATTGGCGCAAATGACCAATGTTCGAATAGGGCAGGTCCCCCACAGCGCCCCGCTCCGGATCATTGGCCAGCTCATCCAGGCGCAATTCCACGAAACAGATCGCCGGCAGAGAGAGCAAGGTAGTTGGGTTCTTGACGATCAAATCGTGAAACCCTACCGGCCCCAGCGAACTGACCACCAGGGGATGGACCGGCGCGATCTCCTGGTACAGGTGCAGACTGTCGGTATCCTGGGGGCAGGTGTCACAGGCCTCCAGCCCCAGCACCCGCCCATCCTGGGTCGCCAGGTACAGTTTCTGGATCGTGTCCAGGGAGACGTGCTCCAATACGCGATAGACGGAGATGTAGATCGAGGCCTTGGGGCTGCCATCCTCGTGGGGCACACAGCGCCTGATCCCCTCCTCGATATCGAAATACGGGTGCCGGAAATCGGGCGCGATCTCACAGAAGACAGCCTGCCCCCGCGCTTTCTTCGAACTCCCGACGGCATAGTACACGCCAAACTCCTTCGGCGTCAGCATCGAAGCGATCAAGGCTTCCGGCATCATGGATAAATACAGATGGACGTCCATCAGCTTCCTCCTTTTTCCAGCGTGCAATCCCGATCAAATTGTGCGGGTGTGTTTCATTTCAGTTTCAGTGAGAGGCTAAAACCTTGCAAAGGTCAGCATTTGAAGTACATCCAAATTATACCCGATAACTTGATTGACTGACAAATCTGTTGGGAACCGGGAAAACGAGGTAAATCCAAGAGGGCTTAGACGCACGACGGTGGCTTCTGCTTGTTGGCCATGGGGACAAGTGGCGCTTTGCAGTTGTCTGTCCATCATTGGAACATTCATCATTACCCGAGCCCAGCTTGACAACTTCCCTACTCTTCCGTATCATACACTTACTATGAAAGACAAACCGTCGTGGAACAAACTGGCGCCCTACGCTGGCCGGTGGGTAGCCTTGATCGGCGACCAGGTGGCTGGCGTGGGGTGGACAGCTGCCGAGGCCCGGCGGGCCGCCAAGCGCAACCGTCCCAAAGAGTGGGCCGCCGCTGTCATATTCGTCCCCGCCGTGAAGGTGGATAGCGATGAAAACGAAAACGAGGGTGGAGAAGCGAAATTGAAGACATTGAGAACATCGGAAAGGAAGATCACGTTACCTGAATGGCCCTGGCAGATGGTGCGCCGGTTGGCCCGATCACGCCAAACCCACGTCTGGCTCGTCGGCGGCGCTGTACGCGACGCGCTGCTGGAACGTCCCCTGCACGACTGGGATTTCGCCGTGGATCGAGGGGCGCTCAAGTTGGCCCGTGCCGTGGCCGACGCGTTCGGCGGCGCCTACTACTCCCTGGACGTCGAGCGGGGCACGGGGCGCGTCGTGCTGAGGACCGACGCCGGGACCCAGCTGGACCTCGATTTCGCCCGTCTGCGCGGCGATGACCTGGACGCCGACCTGACGACGCGGGATTTCACCATCAATGCCCTGGCCCTCGACGCCGCCGGCGCCCTGCTCGACCCGACCGGCGGGCTCGACGACCTGGCGGCCCGGCGCATCCGGGCGACGAGCGAGGGGGTGTTCCGGGCCGACCCGGTGCGGATGTTGCGCGCAGTGCGGATGGCGGCGGAACTGGGTTTCCAGATCGAGCCTCAGACCGCGTCGTGGATCCGGCGGGACGTGGTGTACATCTCCGAGCCCTCGGCCGAGCGTGTGCGCGACGAGTTGGTCAAACTCTTAGCTCTCCCCGGCGCCGTTGAAGCGCTCCAACGGCTGGACGCCTTTGGCCTCCTGCAGCCCATCTTGCCGGAGTTGGATGTACTCAAGGGAGTCACCCAATCTCCACCTCACCGCTTCGACGTGTGGCAGCACAGCCTGCTGGTCTTGGACACGCTGGAGACTGTCGTCGCCACCATCACCGAGGACGAAAGTCCCACGCCATCCAGTATAGCTGGCGTGCCGACTGCCGCCTGGAGCGACCTGGCGCGGGCGCTGAAGCGGTTCGCCAGCGACGTGGACCAACACCTGGCGATCGATGTCAGCGGCGGGCGGGACCGGGCGCTCGTGCTCAAACTGGCGGCGCTTCTGCACGACGTGGGCAAGCGCGAGACCTGGTCGCAGGACGAGCGGGACGGGCGCATCCACTTCTACAACCACGAGCCGGTGGGCGCCGAGATCGCGGCCCGACGGCTGCAGGCGTTGCGCTTCAGCAGCGACGAGATCGCTCGCGTGCGCGTGATGATCGGCCAACACCTGCGCCCCGCCCATCTGGCCCGCGCCGAGCGGCTCACCCGTCGCGCCGTATACCGCTATTTCCGGGCCACCGGCTGTGCCGGCGTGGACGTCGTCCTTCTCAGCCTGGCCGATCATCTCTCCACCTATGGGCCCAACCTGCAAGACCGGCGCTGGATGCGACGGCTATCGGTCGCCGAGCAACTGCTGACCCATTGTTTCGAACGCTACCACGAAACCATCGAACCACCCCCCTGGCTCACCGGTCACGACTTGATGGACACGTTTGCGCTCTCCCCCGGCCCCCAGATCGGGCGTCTCCTGGAAACGATCCGCGAAGCCCAAGCTGCTGGAGAGTTGCAAGACCGAGAGAGCGCTCTCGCCTTTGCCCGGCGGTTACTTGACAAATCCGCCGATTAGGATAAAATTGCGCTTGACGTGCCGAGATAGCTCAGCCTGGTAGAGCACCTGACTGAAAATCAGGGAGTCGACAGTTCAAATCTGTCTCTCGGCATCTTGAGGCAAAATAGAGAATGAAGGAGAACCCCGTGGACCATTTAGCCAAGGGGTTTTTCTGGAATTAGACCAGAGGTTTTATGACTTCAGGTGCAGAACTCCTAACTTATATCCCTCTCTCCGAAGCCGCTGAACGCTATCGGCTCAGTGCTGGTGCTTTGAGTCGCGCCGTTGAACACGGTACGATTAAGGCTGTGAAGATCAATGGAGATGTCGCAGTGGCTGAGGAGGATTTGAGAGAAATTGTGGATGTACGAGAGGCCGTTCAAGTGGATGAGAGTTTACAAGGGAAACCTATCCGGGTCACGGAAGCCGCAGAGAAATACGAGGTTAATCAGGTAACCTTGGGCCGGTGGGCTGACTCTGGTTACATTCATATTATGAAACGAGAGCCCAAACTTTTGTTGCTGGATGAGGCGGATGTTAAACGCGCTGTAGAAATCTTCAGACAGGGACTTCAGGAGTCGGGTTCATCTATTCAAGCTGGGTGGGTTCTGAAACGCGCTATGCAGAAATTGAAAATTCAGTAATTCATAGACACAAAATAGATTAGAGATGGAGCAGGCTGTTGCCTGCTCTTTTTTTCTCTTTTGTATACCAACTCTGTTGACATTCTGTATGAATTGTGCTATAATATCCCCAGTATTTGAAAAAACACCGAAAAACCAGCGAAGCAAATCCCAAGAAGTTGCCTGTCCTGGCCGAAAACCCCGTCCGTCCCACGCCTGAGCCCAATGCTCCCACTTTGGTAGAACGGTGACCTGCCCATCCTAATCCGCGAGGTAACCGATGACCTTCATCTGTCAAAGTGTACATTCTCTCCGCCAGGCTGTCAAGCAACGCTTGCGACAGGAAAAAACAGAGTTGACAGTCCAAGGCCAGATCATTGGGGTGACCGTGTCGACAGGTGTTAGAGCACGCTGGGGAGCATAGGGAAGGACCGGTGGTTTTGCTTCGTTGCGGCCGGGGGTGGGATGGACGAGGTTTTCGACCAGGACAGGCGGCGGGAAGGATGCTGTTCGCAGAGGTGTGAGCGCTCGTCTACATTTTACATTGAGACATCGTGTATGCCTGCGACCGGGCAACGAGGGTGATTTAAGCCGGATTTATTCGGCTGCTGCTGCGGTTGCAGGCGTCTTTATGCCTGCTTGCCTGGCGATCGTGAAAATGATGTGTTTTTTTGTGTTGCACCTTTCCACTCATCCACTGAGACGGGAGGCTTCTCTGTCTGCTCTCTTTGGGTATAATATCCCTCCAATCTCCCGATGGTGGATGAATTCCCCCAAGTTCGTTTGCCTCAAATTCCAAATAGGGTACAATCAGAGTCGACGGCTTAGTTCAACCAAGCTTTTCGCAGCAAAGCCATTATGTGGCGGCTGATGGGTAACCCTGCCCAGGTTGACTCGCATCCCAGGTTTTTGGGTGTGCCAAGGGCTTGTCGCTTACACCGCGCCACATTAATCCTTATCTTAGATTACGCGTCGTCCAGGGGGCTGCGGACGGCGAGGCCACCCCGATTGAGTACGTGGGTATAAATCATCGTGGTCTTGACATCCTTGTGACCTAGAAGTTCTTGGACTGTTCTGATGTCGTAGCCGGATTCGAGCAAGTGCGTGGCAAAGGCGGATAAAAAACATCCGGTGGCGAAAGGTGTGGGCGCTGACACGCTTGGCGACGCTGGCCTGGCGGGTGGCCTGTTTGATCGCCTTGTGCAGGCCGCTGGGATCGAGGTGTGGGCGACGCATAACGCCAGTCGCGTCAGGGAGCAGTCGGTCGGAGGGGAAGATGTACTGCCAGAGCCATTCCCGACCGGCGTTGGGGTATTTGCATTCCAGAGCGAAGGGGAGCTCGACACAGCCGAGACCGTCGGACAGGTCGCGCGCGTGGATCTGCCGCACGTGACGCAGGTGCTCCTGGAGTAGAGGCCCGACGACGGCGGGCAGCACCGTCACTCGGTCTTTTATCCCCTTGCCCTGGCGCACGGTGATCTGGCCCTGGACGAAATCCACGTCCTTGACACGCAGTTTCAGGCATTCCATCACGCGCAGGCCGCTGCCGTAGAGCAATTTGACGACCAGCCGGTA
>DSAR01000236.1 GCA_011046405.1 Chloroflexota bacterium
GAATTCGGCGTGTATCCCAATCTGAACGCCTTCGAGTTCCTGACGTACGTGGCGGCCGTCAAGGGGTTGCGCGGCCCGGCGGTGCGCCAACGGATCGAGGAATTACTGGGGGTGCTGGGATTGATCGACGTCGCCCGACGCCCGCTGGGGAATTATTCTGGCGGCATGCGGCAGCGGGTGGGTATCGCCCAGGCACTGCTGAGCGACCCGCAATTGTTGATCGTGGACGAGCCGACGGCGGGCCTCGATCCGGAAGAGCGGGTGCGCTTCCGGAGCCTGCTGGCAGAGCTATCGGGCGAGCGGATCGTGATCCTATCCACCCACATCGTCTCCGACGTCGAGGCGGTGGCTTCGTCCATCGCCATCATCAACCAGGGCCGGCTACTCGTCCACGCCTTGCCAGCGCACATCCTGCAAGCGGTTGATGGGAAAGTCTGGGCGTGGATCGTCTCCCCATCTGATTTGTTCGCGATCAAGCAGGCCTACCTGGTCAGCAGCACGGCCCGGCGCGGGGAGGACGTGCAGGTGCGCGTCGTCGCCGCGCAGGCGCCGGACGCGAACGCCCAGCCGGTTCCGGCTACGTTAGAGGACGCCTACCTGTACCACGTGCGTCAATCGGCCGGACGGGAACGCCCAGGAGACCAGGTGTCCCTATGAATCGGTTACATACCCTCTACCACCTGATGCTGGCCGACTTCCTGGAGCGGGTGCGGAGCTACGGGTTCCTGTTCGTGCTGCTGTTCGCCATCTTCTTGACTTACTTTTTCGTCCCGGCGTTGGATGCGCCCATCTACGCGATCCTGAACCTGGGGGGATACCGGCCCATCTACAATTCCGCCTGGATCGGCGTCATGGTGACCTTGTTGATGGTGGAGTTCATGCCCCTGTTCGGTTTTTACCTGGTCCGGGGTGGGGTCGAGCGGGACCGGCGTACGGGCGTCGGCCAGATCATCGCGGCGACGTCGGTGAGCAAGTCGGTGTACACGTTGGGCAAATGGATCAGCAACGTGGCGGTCTTCGCGACGATGGTCCTCGTCATGATCGTGACCTCGATCATCCTCCAGTTGATCCGGGGCGAATCCTTTCACATCCATCTCTGGGCCTTGGCGTCTCCGCTGGTGATCGTCCTGTTGCCGGCGTTGGCCGTGGTCGCGGCGCTGTCGGTTCTCTTCGAGTGTGTGAAGTGGCTGCGCGGCACCATGGGCAGCGTCATCTACTTCCTGATCTACGGCGTTCTGGGGGCCGTGACCAACTGGCAAGGCCTCCGGATTCTGTGGCCCAGCGTCCACCGGGCGTGTGAGGCGCACTTCCCCAAGTGCAATCGCTTCCGCCAGATCGACATCGACATTCAGCCGCTGCACGATCTCCCAACCTTCCGCTACCCGGGCCTCAACTGGACGGTGGACGTCATCGCGGGGCGGCTGGCCTGGCTGGGCGTGGCCATGGCGATCGCCTGGCTGGCGGCCGTTTTCTTCCGTCGCTTCGAGCAGGGCCGGGATAGGGTGGGCGTGTTGCGCCGGATCAAGGAGAAGGTCGGCGACTTCGTGCGACAGAGATTGACGTGCTTCGGAGGTCGGGATCTCGCTGCGTCCCTGGGCGCTATCCAGTCTGCCGGTCTATCCCCCTTGCCAGAAGCCGCGCGAGCCAGGCCGTTGGGGATGATGACCTACGGGCGGATGTTGGGCAGCGAGTTTCGGTTAGCGTTAAAGGGCGCGCGCTGGTGGTGGTACCTGGGAGCGCTCGGCCTGATCGTCGCCACGTTTTCGTCGTCTTTGGATCTGGCCCAGGGGCTCTGGTTGCCCGTCGCCTGGCTGTGGCCGCTGTTCCTCTGGTCGGCCATGGGAGTACGGGAGGTGCGTCACCGGACAGCGCCCGTCATTTTTGCCGCGCCGTACCCGTTGAGGCGACACCTGATCGTCACCTGGCTGGTAGGGGTACTGGTCGCGTTCGGGATGGGGAGCGGGGTGCTGGTCCAACTGGCCCAGGCAGCCCAATGGCGGGCTGTGTTCGCCACCGGCGTCGGCGCCTTCTTCATCCCGACTCTGGCACTGGCGCTGGGCTGCTGGGGTGGAAACAGCAAGCTGTTCGAGGGACTGTACCTGTTCCTGTGGTACCTGGCGGTGGTGGAAAGCTTACCGTACCTGGACTTCATGGGGCGGTTCTCGAGCGTGCTTTCCATACGCACCCCTGGCGTCTACGCCGGGTTGACGGGGTTGCTGGTGCTGGCGTCTTTTGCCGGCCGGCGCCGCCAGCTTAAAGGATAGTACAGGCAAGAAGGGAGGCATATGACGTCAGAGACAGTAGTAGTTTCAGAACGACAGTCAACGAGCGCCGGCTTGCGGACGTTCAACCTGGTCTGGCTGGGACAGATGGTCTCGATCATCGGGAGCGGGTTGACCGCCTTTGCGCTGGGAACGTGGATCTACCTGGAGACCGGGTCGGCGACGCTGTTTGCCGCGTCCCTGCTCTTCGCCCGGCTGCCGATGATTTTGGTCGCGCCGCTGGCTGGCGTGATCGTCGATCGTTCCGACCGGCGGCGGATCATGATCGTGAGCGATACCGGTTCGGCGGTAGTCACCGTGGCGATGATGGGCCTGGCGGCGACGGGCCGCTTGGCGGTCTGGCACGTCTACGTGGCCCAGTTGATCTACGCGACGTGTGGGGCGTTCCAATCACCGGCGTACCTCGCGGCGGTCACGACGCTGGTCCCCAAGGAGCAGTACGGTAACGCCAGCGGGATGATGGATCTGGCGGGGGCGCTGGGCGAGGTGATCGCACCGGTGATTGCGGGCGCACTGTTGAATTGGATCAAGTTGCCCGGCCTGGTCATGATCGACGTGGCGACCTACCTGTTCGCGGTGGGTGTGTTGTGCTTCGTGCGCTTTCCCCGGGTCACACAAGAGGTAGAAGAAGAGACGCAGGAGGAATCCTTCTGGCAGCAGATCGCTTACGGGTGGCGGTACGTGGCCGGCCGGTCGGGATTGATGGCCCTCCTGGGCTTCTTCTTTGGACTGAACTTCGTGGTCGGCTTCATCGGGGCGCTGACGTCGCCGCTGGTTTTGAGCATCGCGACGCCGGCCGCGCTGGGTGTGGTGGCGAGTGTGAGTGGCTTTGGGTTGTTGCTGGGCAGCGTCGTGATGAGCGTGTGGGGCGGGCCGAAGCGACGCACGTACGGCATCATCTTGGGAGCGCTGGTGATGGGCCTCTTCCTGGCTCTGATGGGGGTCCAGCCCCGGGTGTGGGTCATCACGGTAGCGGCCTTCGGTTTACTGTGCGTAGTACCGATAGTACGGGGAAGCGGACAGGCGATCCTGCAGAGCAAAGTGCCGTTGAACGTGCAGGGGCGCGTGTTCGCGATCGTACAGGCGGTGGTGACGGTGGCGTCGCTGGTAGCGATCGGGTTGTCGGGGCCGCTGGCGGATGGCGTGTTCGGCCCCATGTTGGCGGAGGGAGGGATGTTAGCCGACAGCGTGGGACGCTTGATCGGCATAGGCGAGGGACGTGGCATTGGGCTGATGTTCATCGGCCTGGGCGGATTGATGGTCCTGTTGTCGGCGCTGGGGTACCTTTACCCGCGTTTCCGCAATCTCGAGGATTCATTACCCGACGCCCCTGGATCACGAATGGACAAATGACACGAATGTTGACTTCAAACTGCGAAAGTAACTACTCAGACCAGCCCTGTGCTGTGCCGGAGAATGGGGGGTTTGGGGTGTGTGGCGGTCGCGAAGCGACCGCCACACACCCCAAACCCCCGCCCATCCGCTGCAAACGGGCAGCAGGCTGAGTAGTTACCTGCGAAAAAGCATTCGTGAAACTCGAGCATTCGTGTGATTTGTGATGGAAAATCAAACTTTGACCGACGAGGTCGTGGGGATTGATTCACCAGTTGACCTGTTGATATTGGATCAAATAAAAAACATAACGGAGGTAAAAATGTTAGCTAGAATACTGTTGTTTGGTGCTTTGTTCGTCCTGGCGCTCCTGCTCACCGGGTGTCTGGTGGGGGGTGAACTCTCGGAACTGGAGATGGGAGAGATCGATCAGGCGATCAGGGAGGAGATCGAGAAAAAGTACCCCCTACCTGATTCGGTGTCCATCATCAACCATATCGGTGATACGGTACGCCTCAGGACCGATATGACCGTCGGCGAGGTGATCGAGTTCTATCGAGAGAAATTTACCGAGATGGGATTGACCGAGCTGGACCCAGTCGAGGATTGGGAGGGAAAAGACGAGGTCACGCTGACGTTCGAAGGACACGAAAGTGGCAAGATCGTATACGTGGACATTGAATCCGGTGGCGATGACGAACGAACGAAAGTCACCCTGCGTATGAAATCTGAATGAAACCTGGATGAAGCTGTACGCCATCAGCGACCTGCATCTATCGGACGCGGTCAATCGCCGGGCGCTGGAAGGCGTGGCGGAGCATCCCGACGATTGGATCGTCCTGGCCGGGGATACCGGCGAGAAGGAGGCCCACCTCGATTGGGCGCTCTCGATCCTGACACATCGCTTCCGCCAGGTGGTGTGGGTGCCGGGCAATCACGACCTGTGGACGCTGCCCTCCGACCGCGAGGGCCTGCGGGGCGAGGCGAAGTACAGGCGGCTGGTCACTATCTGCCTCCGGCAAGACCTGGTGCAGCTTCCCAGGATCCCGCGCTTCTCGATCTGGTGTGGCACCCGCCAGACCGAGAGGTGGCACGTTCGATTTTCGGCCTCGGTGCTCGTCTACGGGCATCTGCACGTTCGAGGGACACGCTTCCGGGATGGCGTGCGGTTCGAGGAGGTGTCGTTGGGGTTATCGCCCTGGAACTGGTCTCAGGAAGATGGTATACGTCCTTATCTGCGGGAGATACTGCCCGGAAAGGCCGTAGATCGCCCTGACAGAAATGAATAAATCAGTCACGTAGCCCAGAGGAAGTTGAATATGATGTCAAGTATATCAAAGAACGGCTGGATTCCATGTTCCAAGCCCAACCCCGGCGCTGCCCTGCGTTTGTTCTGTTTCCCGTACGCGGGAGGTGGAGCCTCCACCTATTACGGGTGGGGAGATGCGCTGCCCCGCGAGGTGGAAGTCTGCCCGATCCAGTTGCCCGGGCGCGAAATGCGCCTGGCAGAGCCGGCTTTTACCCGGATGGAACTTCTCCTGGAGGCTCTAGCGCCGGCCATTTCGCCCTATCTCGACCGCCCATTCGCGTTTTTCGGGCACAGCATGGGAGCCACCATCGCGTTCGAACTGGCCCGTACGTTACGAACGCGCGGGGAGCTCAGCCCGATACACCTTTTCGTCTCTGGAAGCCGGGCGCCCCACATTCCCAGTCCGCGTCCGCCAACCTATCACTTACCCGACGCCGAGTTCGTAGAAGAACTCCGGCGCTTCAATGGCACGCCGGAAGCGGTGTTGCAGAACGCGGAGTTGATGGAACTTTTTACCCCGCTCCTGCGAGCGGATCTGGCGTTGCACGATACGTATCGCTACGTCGATGGGGATCCACTGGATTGTCCGATCTCTGCGTTTGGTGGATTGGGAGATGAGGAAGTAGGGCAAAGCGCCATCACAGCCTGGGACCAGCACACGAACGGACCGTTTATGCTTCGCATGCTGCCCGGCGATCACTTCTTCCTTCGTAGCGCCCGGCGGAGCCTGCTGGATATGGTGTCGCGAGATTTGATGCAAAACCTGGCCACGGCAAATTGAAGCATTTATCTTCGATTCTCGTGTGTGGAATCCGTTTGACAGCCTGACAAAGAGAATGTAAACTTGGATCAGGGTCAGTCAAGATATTGATGCTGATGGATAGAGACAGAAGGGGCCATAATATGGATACGAATGAAACATCGCAGGATAGACTCGTGGTCCTCATTGACGCGGATAACGCGCGGCCTTCGATTACCGAAGGTCTCCTGTCAGAAGTCGCCAAGTATGGCGTTGCAAGCGTGAAGCGCATTTACGGCGACTGGACGACGCCGGATCTGGGTGGCTGGAAATCGGTACTATTGGAACATTCCATCCAGCCGATCCAGCAGTTCCGGTATACCGTGGGGAAGAACGCCACCGATAGCGCGATGATCATAGATGCAATGGATTTGCTTTACACCAGGCGCTTCGATGGATTTTGCCTGGTTTCTAGCGACAGCGACTTCACCCGCTTGGCTTCTCGCATTCGAGAGGAAGGGTTGCTGGTGTATGGGTTTGGGGAGAAAAAGACGCCTAAGCCTTTCGTATCTGCCTGCGATAAGTTTATCTTCACCGAAGTGCTTCGATTCCACCAGGAGGGTGAAGATCAAAGCGTCAGACCGAGAACGAAGAATGAGCTTAAAGGGGATGCCAAGCTGGTAACGCTTCTGCGAAACGCTCTCGAGGCAGCTTCGGACGAAAGTGGATGGGCGCACCTGGGGGCTGTAGGCAGCAATATCGCTAAACAGGCCCCCGAGTTCGACCCCCGCAACTACGGCTTTAGCAAGTTAGGGGAGCTTGCAGCCGCCACTCAACTTTTCGACGTCGATGAGAGAATCCACGCCGATGGGCATTCCAAGTCGATCTACATTCGCGACAAGCGCAATAAGTCCAGACGATAGGCTCTGTCCATCTAGCGCTCAAGGTGGCCAACTTTTTGCACCGCAGTCGTTCGCTTTGTTTGCCGCTTCGTCTGCCACGAATTCCACGAATTACGACCCAAGATCTGTGTCAATTCGTGAAATTCGTGGCAAAAATTTTCGGCTCTCTGGTAGTTCGCCTGGTTGGCTTAGCAAGTGGTCAACTTTTCGCCACGCATTACACGAATTGTCACTAATTTTGGGTTTTTCGTGTTAATTCGTGCAATTCGTGGCTAATCTTTCGCCGCTACCATGCGAAATCCCAAAGAACCAAATTTTCTAGTCCATTCGGATTTCGGGGTTGAACTCATACAGGCGTTTGATATCCGCCTCGGCTTGCTGTTCTTCGAACCAGATTTGGAATCGTTGTTGGTGGTCCTGGGTGTAAAAGGCAGGGTCCAACGCGCGTTCTTCTTTTTCGTGAACGAGGATAACGTGGTAGCCGAAGGAGGTCTCCACCGCTCCACTGATCTCGCCGGGTTCCAGGGAGAAAGCGACATCCTCGAATTCGGGCACCATTGCTCCACTGGGGAACCATCCCAAATCGCCTCCATTGTCCTTGTTCGAGGGATCGGTAGAGTACTCAGCCGCCAGATTGGCGAAAGTCTCACCCTCGGCTAATTTATCCAGCACTTCCTGGGCCGTTTCCTCTGTTTCTACCAGGATATGGCTGGCGTGCACCTGTTCGGTGGCTTCGGCGCCGCTGTGTTTTTCGACTAGACGTTCCATTAGTAAATTTTCGGCGATCAATTCCCGAACTGTCTCCTCAGTGAGATTGTTCTGGGCCAGGAAACTTTCCCAATCGGCAAAAAACTCATCTGTCTCGATTTCCGTTTTGATCAGGGCGATCTCTTCGTCGACGGTATCAGCGTCTATGGTGATACCCTCTTGATCGCCCAATTGGCGCAGCAGCTCGCGTTGGATGAGCTGCTCCAGGACCTGTTCCTGGAGCATTGGGAGGAGGATTTGGTTCTCGGGGTCGTTCCAGTCCACGCCGTAGCTGGCGGTCACCGATTGGAGCGCCCGGTTCAATTCTTCTTCGTAAAGCGCGGTCGAGATTTCTTTTCCATTGACCTCGGCGATTGTTTCCTGATCGGGGATCGTGACCAGGCTCAAGGCCACGTCGATGCCGCCGGGTTCGAGGGCATCCCCGGGTTCTCCGGGTTCCGCCGGTGCGGTGGGGATGGACGTAGATTCCTCGACAGCCGCCGGCGTCGGGGGAACGGGGGAGGGGGTTGGCTCAGGCTGTGAGTTGCAGGCAGCCAGGGCCAACGTCAACAATAGTATCGTGTAAAGTAAAGTTTTTTTCATGATCTTATCCTTTCTGTCCTGGAATTTTCCGCTCAAGTTTTTCGAAGTCTGGCGACAGTCTGCTGGAAAATTCCGGTTTTCGCTTCGGCCTGGACAACAATGGCTGATTGTAACACACCTTGCTCAAAAGTCGAATTTCGTTTTACTACCCGACATTCGTGACCAAGAGCCTGATTTTCGATCGCGAATCACACGCATGGTCGAATTTCACGAAAGATTTTTCACAATTAGAACCGAAATTTGCTTCATTAGTCTATTTGTGTCATTCGTGATCCAGAGATGTCGGGATGGTTAGCTGCCTGTCCTGTCCTGTTCTGTTCTATTTGACAGTTTAGGAAAGAGCGTGTACACTTCTGCTGGAGGAAAGGGGCAGGCGTTTTGCTGCCCAATTTGGTCAATAAATTTTGAGGATTTTATTAAAGAGAATGAATGGTCTGGCTGTGACTGATTCATCGGTTTCTAAGGACAGTGTGCAAAGCCCTCCGGTGCGTTTCGATATATTTTACGCCATGATCACGTTGGGCGGCACGATTGTGTGGTCAGTGATCAGTAGTTGGTTGCTGTACTTTTATTTGCCACCCGAGGGCCAGGGGGTCGCGCGCGTGCCAGCCGCGCTGTATGGTGTGGCGGTGCTGGTCAGCCGCGTCTTCAACGCCGTCATTGCACCCCCGATTGGCTATCTGTCTGACCGGACACGCAGTCGCTGGGGGCGGCGTTTGCCGTACATGTTCGTATCTGCCCTGCCGCTGCTGGTTTTTTTCGTATTTTTATGGACGCCGCCCATAGGTGGCGCGTCTGTCGTGAACCTGGTCTACCTGGCCTTGATTTTACTGCTCTACAACACGGCGTATACGTTCAATCAGATCCCGTACATGGCGCTCCTGCCCGAATTCGCCGTCACCGACGAGCACCGGGTGCGGGTGTCGGCCTGGACCGCCAGTTTTTTTCTGCTGGGGATGATCGTGAGCGGGCTGGCCGGGCCGCTCATCGAACGGGTGGGGTACGTCACGATGGCGCTGCTTTACGCTGTGGGAGTGTCGCCGCTTTTCTACTTGCCCTTTGTCTTCTTGCGAGAGCGGCCGGGGCGCCGCGTCGCTGCGGCGGAACGCTTGGATTTTCGGCAGGGTCTCGCGACGATGTTTCGTAACCGGGCCTTCGTGGTGATGACGGCGACCGGGGTTCTGTATTGGAGCGTCACGACCTTTATCCAGAGTGTCATTCCCTTCATCGTGACCGAGGTGTGCCGCCTGTCCAAGGCGGACGTGCTCTACTTCTACGCCCCGGCGCTGGGGGCCTCGTTGCTCTGTTACCCGCTGGTGACGTGGCTCTCGAATCGTTTTGGGAAGTGGGCCGTCTTTTCGGCCTCGCTGTTGGCGTCGGCCGTGGTGTTGCCTGGGCTGATGTTGATCGGCGATTGGTGGCCGGTCTCTCTGAGGATGCAGGGATTGGCCTGGATCACGCTTCAGTCGATGGCCATGTCGGGCGTCACGATGCTGCCGCCGGCCTTCGGGGCCGAGATCGCCGATTACGACGCCGCGTCGACGGGCCAACGTCGCGAGGGAACGCTATATGCCACCTGGGGCCTGCTCGACCAGGTGATCAATGGCGCGGCGGCGGCGATATTGCCGTTGATTTTGCTGCTGGGCCGCAGCCGAACCGACCCCCGGGGGCCGTTGGGCGTTCGGGCAGTGGGCGTGCTGGGGGGCGTGATGATGTTGGGCGCGTTCTTCATTTTCCAACGTTACCCACTGCACTTTCGTGTAGTGAATACGTGAAATGGTAACTGCTCAGCTTAGCGCCCGTTGCAGCGATGGAGAGTAGAATGTGTGCACCCATTGAGGAAGTCGAACGATTAGAACGGATCAACTACGCCGCGACCCTTCTGGCGGCCGAGGTCACACCGGGCCTGGACGTGCTGTTGCGGGATGACGTCGTCATCATCAGCAGTGAGGTTTTCCCGGTGTCGGATGTGAATCACGCGTGCCTGCTGCGGGCCGCCGAGCAGACGGCCGATCGACTGATCACTGAAGTGATCGGCTATTTCGAGGCGCGGGGCATTCCGCCGCTCGTTTTTATCTCACCGGCCTGTACACCGGCGGATCTGGATGCGCGCTTGTTGGACCGGGGATTTGCCCGACAGGATACCGACGAGGCCTGGATGGTGCTTCGACACTTGGCCTCGTTCGAGATTCCGTCCCCTTTTCCTGGTATCGAGACCCGGAAAATCAGGCCGGACGAGACGCTGACCGTGGCCGAGATTTTTATGACGGCCTTCGAGATACCTGTCGATTTCGCGCCGCTGATGGTCCAGTTGTTGGAACCATCGCTGGAAATTCCTGGACATAACCATTATATTGCCCTGGTCGATGGACGACCGGCGGGCGTCTGCTCGTTGATCTGTTATCAAGACGTGGCGATCCTGGGCAGTGGGGCGGTGTTGCCAGCCTACCGCCGGCGCGGCGTCGCCTCGAACATGGCCATTTGGTCTGCGCTGGAGGCCCTCAACGCGGGCGCCGATACGTTGATGGTCCAGACCGCTGCGGGCACGGCGCTCGAACGTCTGCTGCGCATCAGTGGTTTCGAAAACGTGTTCACCAGGACCTGTTACACCCTGTCATGAGCTGTCTGGTCGAGATCACCGATCTAAAAAAGACCTATGACACGGGCGGCGTGGCTTTCGAGGCCTTGAAAGGGATCTCCCTGGACATCTCGGTCAGTGATTTCGTGGCCATCATGGGACCTTCGGGCAGCGGCAAATCGACCTTGCTGCACCTGGTGGGCGGATTGGACCGGCCCACGGCCGGATCGGTGAAAGTGGACGGACACGCGTTGCACACGATGGATGAGACTGCCCTGGCCAAGTTCAGACGCACACACGTTGGTTTCGTGTTCCAGTTTTTCAACCTGGTGGACAATTTGACGATCCAGATGAACGTAGAACTGCCGGCTCTGCTGGCGAAGCGAAAGGATAGGCGAGCGATTCGGAAACGGGCCAACGAACTGCTGGCGAGCCTGGGGATCGCCGAGCAGGCACCCAAGTATCCCTGGGAACTGTCCGGCGGCCAGCAGCAGCGGGTCGCCATTGCCCGGGCGCTGATCAATCATCCCACTCTGCTGTTGGCCGACGAGCCGACGGGTAACCTGGACGGCGCCAGCGGTCAGGAGGTGCTCGACATTCTGAATGCGTTCAACCGGCGGGGACAGACGACCTTGATCGTCACCCACGACGCCGTGGCGGCCGCCGAGGCCCGGCGGGTGTTGTTCCTGTACGATGGTCGTCTCGTTGGCGACGCGCCGGGCGGTGACGCGCGGCGTATCGCCCAGCAGTTGGCGGGTTCCGAGCAGGAGTGTGTGGGATAATGGATGCGGTCTGGATCAAGCTCAAGGCGGACGTGCTCAGCCGCCCTCTCATCTCGTTTTTGATTCTTGTCACCATCGCGGCCGCCTCGGCGCTGTTCACCCTGGCCCTGGCGACGTTGATCAACCTTGGCGCGCCTTACGACCGCTCCTTTCGGGACCTGAATGGCGCACACCTGTGGCTCTATTTCGACCGGGATCGCGTGCGAGATCGAGACGTCGAGCGCATCGAACGCCTGCCCGGCGTCGTAGAGAGCACCGGTCTCCAGTATAGCGTCGTCAGCCGGGTGCGGGTGGGCGACACGCGCCTGTGGACCAGCCTGCGGGCCATGCCCCTGGAGATGGGGCCGGTTAACCGGCTGCTGGTGCAGGAGGGGCGTTACCTGGCGCCGGGCCAGACCGAGCTTTTGGCCAGCAGCAACCTGAACGAGCTTCACGACGTGGCGCTCGGCGACGTGATCGAAATTACAGACGTGTATGGCGATCACGCCCGCTTGCCGGTGGTTGGCCTGGCCTACAACCCGATGTGGGACACCTACCGCAACACCCAGCCCCCTTATCTCTACGTGACGGAGGAGACGCTGCGAGATCTGTTCCCCGACGAATCGACCTGGGATTGGTCGCTCGGGTTGCGCCTGGACGATCCGGAGGCGGTGGACGGGACGTTGGCACAGATCGAGGCCGTCCTTCGCCCAGGCGGCGTCGCCGAGCATAGCGATTGGCGCGACGTGCGTGAATCGGCGCTCTTTGGCGCACAACTCAACTTCATATTCCTGGGCGCCTTTAGCCTGTTTGCCATTCTGGCGACCGTGTTGGTCATCACCACCAGCATCAGCGCGCGGGTGCTCTCCCAGTTCCGGCAGATCGGCATTCTCAAGGCGATTGGCTTCACCGGCGCCCAGATCCTGGCACTCTACCTGGGCCAGTACCTGTTCCTGGCCCTGCTTGGCAGTCTGGTGGGGCTTTCAATCGGCCTTCTCCTGTCGCCACTGCCGCTCAAGAGCGTGGCGGCTTCCCTGAGCACGACTTATCAGCCTCCCTTCAACGCCTTCATTCTCCTCGTGGTCGTGGGCGCCGTGTCGCTCGTCGTCATCCTGGCGACGCTGGGATCGGCACTTCGGGGCGCGCGGGCCAACGTCGTCCGGGCGATCGCCACGGGGGCCGAAGCGCCTCGCCGAAAAACGTTTTTTGGGGTACAATTAGCCAGTCGCTTGGGGCTGGCAGTGCCCCTCATCCTGGGGATCAACGACGTTTCGGCCCGTCCGTTCCGCTCGGCGTTGACCGGCCTCAATTTGACGTTGGGCGTGATGGGCATTGTCTTTGGCCTGACGCTGAGTGAGACGTTGCGAGCTTACGAGCGGGAACCGTCCCTGCTGGGGATCGTGTACGACGCCGTCGTGACGCGGCAGGCGACCGGCGACCGGCGCGCGAGGCGGATGCTGGAGCATGCACCGGGCGTGACGGCCTTTTATAGCGAGTACCTGGCCAGCGCCGAGACGCCCGCCGGGCAGTCGTTCCATGTCCGGGCCGTGTCGGGGGACCTGGCTGCTTTTCCCTTCCATATCACGAGCGGGCGCTTCTTTCGGCCCCATACCTACGAGGCCATCGCCGGCCAGGGATTGTTGGATTGGCTCGGCGTGGCGGTGGGAGACGATCTCACGCTGTTCCTGGACGGGCGTGAAAAACGAGCGGTGACGTGGACCATCGTCGGCGTATACCCGGAACCGGTCAACGCCGGGCAGATGATGATGCTCGACTGGGCCACCGTGGAACGGGTGCTCCGGCAGGCCGAGCCGCGCACCTATTTTCTGAAACTGGATCCCCAGGCCGATACGGCGCGGCTCAAACGGTACCTGGAACCGCGACCGGATGCGGATATGAACCTGGTGTTGGTGGGCCAGACGCTGCCGGACGCCGTGTTCTATCTGCAGTTGGCGATCTTTGCGCTGGCCGGCATCCTGATCGGCGTGGCCCTGGTCAACGTGTTCAACACGTCGTTACTGTCGGTGCAGGAGAAGCTGCGGACCGTCGGGGTGTTGAAGACGTTGGGGATGACGCCGGGCCAGGTTGTGACGATGGTCAACTCGACGGCGGGGTTCCTGGGGCTATTGGCGGTGGCGGCAGGTTTGCCGTTGGGCTGGCTTTTGACGCGGGAGATGTTGGCGGCGCTTTCCAAAGTCTATGGTCTTGGCCAGGTACAGGTAGCACTGAATGGCCTGCACGCCTTGCTCTTGATCCCGCTGATGGTGTTGTTCAGCGTGCTCGGGAGCGTGATCCCGGGCCGCCAGGCTGCGCGGGCGTCTATCGTAAAGGTGCTTCAAAGTGAGTGAGTATCTACGGCGGTGCTGGGCCGCTTCTAAAGTGTACCGCGTGGCGCTGGTGATCGCGGTGGTCTACGTCGTACTGCGGTTGGCGGTGCACGGGGCGTACCTGGCGATGATGCTCTATCCGGATGCAGGCATCATGGGCGGCGTGCCGGAGTGGGCCGGGGCCGAGAATGAGCCGATGGTGCCTGATGACTTGCGAATTTATCTGGATGCAGCCACAAGACTTCATCTAAAGCAGGATCTCTATTTGTCAGGCACAGTAGATCGTATGGAGTTCTATCAATATCCACCATTTTATGCACTTACATTTGTGCCTTTCCTCTGGCTGCCTCGTGCGGTCGTCGCCATTGTCTACACTATTTTGCACATAGTCATTTATGGGCTTCTCTACATTAGATGGGGATATATCTTTCGCCAACTTGATCTCGATAAAGCAAGCGAAATGCTGGCATGGACATTACCTGTCTGGTTGGTCTTTGCTGCTTTCTGGGGAGATCTGGGGTATCTAAATGTATACATTTTTACGGCGCTTTTATCGACCTGGCTAATTGACGCTGTTCTGAATGAGAGTTTGGGCCGCTCGTTTCTTTGGCTGTCTATCATTCTTCAAATCAAGCCCCAGTGGGCATTTGCTATCGCCTTGCCACTATTTTTTGGGCGTTATCGTTTCTTCGTTAAACTATTGGCCCTGACGATCGTGATCTACGTAGCAATAGCTGGGACTACAATGTTAATTGTAGGCCCGGATTATGGATGGTCGCAGTACGTCGATTATTTTCAACTCTTGCGAAATATTCAGAGTGGAGATTATCCCTGGCGAGGGCCAGAGATGCCGTTTTTAGGGTATAATCATTCGATCAAACAGACTGTGGTTTATCTACTAGGAGTGGCGCCGAGTGTGTTGCATCTAACGACAGGCATCAAAGTGCTCCTGTTACTGCCACTGGTTGGCGTTTTCATACGCTATATATTTCAGCCGATTGGACGTCCAGGTTACACACTACCCACGCTTGCTCTAGATTTTGTCTTCGCTTTGTATCTGGGTGCTTTTATCTGGCTGGACGTAGTTTGGGAACTGTCTCTTGGTATCGCAGTCTTTACCTATTTGTTGGCAACGTCAGAACGACGATGGTGCCAGGTGTTGGTCTGGTGTGTGTTCTTGCCCTACGCCCTGCTAGACGTGATCCAAGTCGCGAGTTTCGCCGTGTTGGGTATGGACGTGATCGTGCCGGGGCCGTACGTCCTGACCGATCCGAGCATTTACGTCCCGCTCGTTATGATTGTCATTCTGACGTTCTATGGATTATTGCTCAAGCGCTTGTGGGATGCCAGGCCCATGCGGCGCGTGATGAAAGTGAGCGCGTAGAGATGGACCTGGAGACGTTCCTGTATCTGCCGACGATCGAGGTCGCCCACCTGGTGCGCCAGGCCGGTCCCAAGGTGTGCGTCTTTCCCATCAACGGCACCCGGCGCTGGTTTATGTTGGAGTATCCGGATCTGGCGCGGGAGAATTTTTCAGAGGCGTACCTGGAGATCAATACACAGCGGCCCATTGAGCTTTACAAGCTGCTCTTCGATCACGGCGTCGACACGCTTTTGACCCCTATCTTCGGCCCCGATTTGTTGGAGCGGGGAGAAGCCTACGTCGCTATGGTGGCCGAGGGTATGGCCCGCCTGGGGACTCATCCTGATTTTTTGGATTTTTACCGGGATTACGACGTGCGTGTGAGATTCTACGGGGATTATCGCAAGTTCCTGGAGCCGACGCCCTACGGTTACGTATCAAGCGTCTTCGAGGAAACGGTCGAACAGACCCGCTCGCACGACCGGCATCGGCTCTTTTTTGGCGCTTTTGCCCACGACGCGGCGGAGACCCTGGCCCAGCTCTCAGTGAGCTATTATCAAGAGCACGGGCGGATACCGGACAAGCGAGCTCTGGTGACGCTGTACTACGGTGAGTATGTGCCCCCAGTCGACTTTTTCATCGGTTTCGATAAGTTCAGCGCCTTTGATATGCCGCTCGTTTCGACGGGTGAGGAGGATCTATACTTCACGGTTGCCCCTTCTCCCTATTTAACTGTACAGCAGCTGCGGCGTATTTTGCACGATCACATCTACGTTCGCCCCGAGGCGGACGTCGATTATTCGGATTTGACGCCAGAGGATTGGTCCCTGATGCGCGACTTCTACCGCGCCAACCTGGGCCACACGCAAGGGATCGGCGCGCGGAAAAACCCTGCTGGTTTCTGGTATCCCCTGCCGCAGGTGAAATTACCAGAAGGTCTCAAAACGTCTTCTTAAAGATTATCTGTAGGGATTATGGATCTTCGTCAAGAGATTTGTCGCCTATTGAGAGAAATCGGTCCTGGCCGGATGATGCCCACCGCCTACGACACGGCGTGGGTCGCCCGTCTGGCTGACCTGGACGAACCCATCGGAGAACGGTCCCTGGAATGGATCAGGGCGCACCAGTTGGCGGATGGATCCTGGGGAGCCAGCCAACCGTACTATCATCACGACCGGGTGATCTCCACCCTGGCGGCGATAACCGCCCTGGCGCGCCAGGCAAACCACCGGGACCGAGCCCGGCTGGCCCGCGCAAAGGGCGCCCTGAAAGAGGCACTCAGTGGTCTGGGCCGGGATCCGGCAGGCGAGACGATTGGTTTCGAGATGATCGTGCCGACGTTGCTGCACGAGGCGCGATCCCTGGGGGCGGTCAACCACCGGGAGACCGGGGTGATCAACGCCCTCGCCCCCAGGCGATCGGCCAAGTTGGCTGTGTTGCCGGATGGGATGATCAATCGCTTCGTCACGCTGGGCTTTTCGGCCGAGATGGCCGGATCGGATGGGCTGCAACTCCTCGACGCAGAGAACTTGCAGCAGGCTGATGGCTCGATCAGCTACAGCCCGTCGGCGACCGCCTATTTCGCCTTATACGTCCGGCGCTGTGATTCTGCTGCGCTCCGGTACCTGGAAAACACGGTCATAGATGGCGCTTTGCCGAACGTCGCGCCCTTCGACGTCTTTGAACCGGCCTGGGTGCTTTGGAATCTCAAGCATATTCCAATGGACGATGAGATAGAGGCGCTGTGCCAGCCGCACCTGGATTTCCTCGAAAACAGCTGGACGCCCGGAAAGGGCGTCGGTTTCGCGGCCGATTACCAGCCCAAGGATGGGGATTGCACGAGCATTACGTACGACGTTTTGAACTCTTTCGATCGCTCTGTGGACCTGGACGCCGTCTTTCATTACGAGGCCCCTTACTATTTTCGTTGTTTCGACCTGGAATCCACTTTCTCCATCAGCACCAACACGCACGTTCTCAGCGCCTTGCGAGAGGCGGGTCTGGCAAAAGAGCATCCGGCGGTCCGGAAGGTGTTGCACTTTCTCGGGAAGGTGAGGGTCGGGACGCCCTTCTGCTTTGATAAGTGGCATGCGTCGCCTTACTACAGCACGAGCCTGGCTGTCTACGCCTGTCTCGGCTATGACGACGATATGTCTCGGGAATCAGTCCGGTGGATTATCGAAACGCAGAATGAGAATGGCTCTTGGGGCTATTATGACGTTCCGACTGCCGAGGAGACAGCTTACTGCTTGCAGGCCTTGGCTTTATGGAAGCGGTCCACAAATGACGTGCCAGATGACGTGCTAAAAAGGGGAGCGCTATGGCTCAGGGAGCATATAGATCCTCCTTATCCTCCGCTTTGGATCGGCAAGTGCCTGTATTGTCCTGTCCTCGTCGTGCGGTCGGCAATCCTGGGCGCCCTGGTGTTGGTTGGGCAGGTGGTGTGATATGAGATCCAATCCAATTGGGGCTTTGCTGAATGCGCCTTCAATAATCAGCGAGTTGTTGAATGTACCTTCGACGGACCCCGACGACGCTCGTCGGGGCAAGTTGCTCAACATCCTGCTGCTGGGGGTGGGGATTCTGGCCCTATTGACATTTTTGGCGGCATTGATCGTGGGCGTTGCCGATGCGCGATATATATTCTTCCTTAGCCCTATCATGTTAGTTGCTATCGCGCTAATGTTCGCGATCAACCGCTACGTATCTGGCGCGTTGGCCAGCTCGCTGTTTGTGTTGCTCTTTACGATTGCTATTGCCTTCGCCGACGAACCCGAAAATGTCGTAAATGGCCGCGCCCTGTTCCTCTTCACTATCCCGATCTTGATGGCCAGCGTCGTCCTGCGGCCATGGGCCAGTTTCCTGATGGCGGGCGTGAGCAGCCTGGTAATCACAGTCATTGAACTATTTGTGCTAAATCGTATACCGGGTGTGCCATCTATGCTTGGTTTCTTCGCCTTTGCCCTCGTTTCCTGGCTCTCAGCCCGCAGCTTGGAGGGCGCCCTGGCGGATCTGCGGGTCCTCAACCGGGAGTTGGACCAGCGGGTGGTGGAACGCACCCGCGACCTGGCCGAGGCGTTGAGCCGGAATCAGGCGATTCTCGACGGTATCGCCGATGGCGTCATCGTCTTTGACCTCGCGGGGCGGGCCAGCGTCGTCAATCCGGCGATATCCAGCCTCCTGCATCGTTCAGCCGGGGAGATCGTGGGCCGGCGCATCGACGCGTTGATGGCGGAGGACGTCCTCCAGGAGGATCGGGAGATAATCGCCGAGATATTGCAAAATTCGCATCAAGAGACGCCTTCCTTCAGGTTGGAATGGGCGGATAAGACCTTCTCGACCAGCTTCGCCCCGGTTCACGATAACTTCGGGCGGATCACCGGCATGGTGGCCGTGTTCCGGGATTTCACCCGCGAGGCGGAGTTGGAGCGGATGAAGAGCGCCTTCGTCTCTCGCGTCTCCCACGAATTGCGCACGCCGCTCAACGCGATCATGGGGTACGCCGATATGTTGAAAGAGGAGGTCTACGGGCCTGTCACCGACAAGCAAGAGAAGATGCTGGGGCGCATGATCGTCAACAGCAAGCGACAACTCAGCATCATCAACGACCTGCTGGATCAGGCCCAGATCGAGGCGGGCACCATGCGGATCAGGGTAGCGCCGTTTGTGCCTAGCGATCTCATCGTCGACGTCGTGGACGTGATGGCTGTTTTGGCCGAAGCGAAGGGATTGGAACTGGCTCACCACATCGCCGACAGCTTGCCGGATACGGTGACCAACGACCGGCAGCGACTCCACCAGGTCCTGGTCAACCTGGTGGGCAATGCGATCAAATTCACCGACGAGGGACGTGTAGACGTGCGCGCGTACCGGGCCAACGCATCCAACTGGGCGCTGGAGATCTCTGATACCGGGTGTGGTATTCCGGTCGAGGCGCGATCCTACATCTTCGAGCCCTTTCGCCAGGTGGGCGATCTGTTCACGCGAAAACACGCCGGTTCTGGATTGGGCCTGTCCATCGCTCGACAACTGACCCACTTGATGGGCGGGGAGATTACAGTGGAGAGCCAGGTGAATCGCGGCAGCACGTTCACGGTCACCTTGCCGTTAGTACCGGTATTGGAGGAAATCGAATGAACAAAGATGCACCTATCTTGCAAGCGCTGGTCGTCGAGGACGATCCTGACGCCGCCACGATTTACGCCAGCGCCTTGCAATCCGTAGGATTCGAGACCGAGGTGGCTCGAACGGGCGCGCAAGCCCTGGAACAACTGAAGCGCAGCGCGCCGGCTTTGCTCGTGCTGGACATGCATCTGCCCCAGGTGGCAGGCGCGACGATCCTGGATTACATCCAGGCTAACGAGCGTTTGGGGGATGTGCTGGTCATCATCGTCACCGGCGATCGGGCTCTGGCCGACGATCGCGCCTTTCAACGGCGGCAAGTCGTGCAAATTTTGGTCAAGCCGGTCACGTACAGCAGGTTGCGTGACCTGGCTCAACTATTGAAACTATCTAATTGGGGGGCACATCATGAATGATCCACTTGCTTTGGTCATCGAAGATGATCCTGATGCCGCAGCGATTTTTTCTGGGGCGCTCGAGGCAGCCGAGTTCGAGGTTGAAGTGATCTCGGCGGGCGATAAGGCGCTCGAACGGTTGGCCCGTGTGGAACCGAAATTGATCGTGTTGGATCTGCATCTGCCCCAGGTGGCCGGCCCGGACATATTACGTCACATCCGGGCTGATCGTCGATTGGCGAACGTGCACGTCATCGTGGCCTCAGCCGACGCGATGATGGCTGGCGAGCTTCGGGATCAGGTGACCCTGGTATTGCTCAAGCCCATCAGCTACAGCCAATTCCGGGATATGGCCAAGCGTTTGAAATCGCAGATTGTGGAAGAATCGTAAAGCTTTACCACGAAGAACACGGATTGACAGGATTTACGGATAATTCGGTCAATCCGTGTTCTTTTACTAACTTTATACGCTCTCCTGAACGGTCGCAGAATCCGTTCAGTCCTGGAAATCCGTGTCCTTTCCGTTCCTCTTCGAACGCCATGCTTACGTCGAAGTAACTGGCCGGCCTTTAGTCCTTCGCTTTTTCTTCCGCCAACACGTCCATCTGGGCCGTCAACTTGTCGATTTTCAGGCTCAGTTCCTCGATGTCCTTGCGGGTGGCCAGCGGTACGTTGACGCGCACCTTGTCCAGCTCTTCCTGCACCATGTTGCGCAATTCCTCCCGCTCCTCTTCCCCCCGGCTCACCAGACGATCGATGACGTTGGGCGCTTCCTCGGCCTTGACCTCGCCCTCTTCCACGAGTTCGTTCACCGTTTTGGCGATTTTGTCCCGGGTAAGCGTCAGTACACCTAAACCTAACAACATACTTTTTTCAAGCAGCCTTGCCATTTTTAACCTCCTTAGATTATCTTGGGCTTGTCGTAACCCTGGGATCAGAGCCCCAGGGCCTTGAGAACTTCTTGCACGAAATCGGATACTTGAGTCTTTTCTCCGCCGGTCAGATGATCCAGGTGTTCGCGAAATTGTTGGGCGTGGGAGAGCAATAAGGTCGTCGCACGCCGGTTGGCTTTCTCGACCAGGGAGAGGGCCAGGCTGAACCCGGCCAGGGAGTAAAGCACGGCCCATCCCGGCGGGCCAAAACGACGCAGACTGGCGAAGATCTTCCGGGCGCCGGCCCGGTCCCGCAGTTCATAAAAGGTCAGGATGGTGGCTGTCACCATATCGGTGACGAAAAGCAGTGGGGATTGACGCCCTGGAATGCGCAGGAGGAGGGTGTCCAACAACGCCTGGTAATTCTGACCTTCGGCGTTCTCCAGCGCCTCCAGGATGCTGGCCTTGCTTTGTTCCCACGCTTCTTTGTTTTCTACGTCTTGCACGTCGCTTGCGAGTTCGGTCAAGAGCGCCTGCGCTTTAGGGGTGGGCGAGAACACGAGCAACGAGCGTCCCTGATGCCCCTTGGGCCGTATCATCTCCGACTTGACGAAACCTTTATCCTCCAACAGGCGCAACATCTCGTAGGCGGTGACCGGTCGGACGTCCAGGACACGGGCGACGTTGCTGTAATGAACCGGCGCTTGCGCCTTATGATAGAGATCGAGCAATTGGCTTAAAAACTCTCGTTGTCTGCTGGATAGTTTCATGTGAGCCGTGCTTTGATAGCCAGAAAAGTCTAAAATTCCAAAAGTTCCTAAAATGATTATACCGTTGTTGGACGGTCTCGTCAAGTTATTCCCCGCAGAACGCGTGTCATTGGGCGTATCTACGTCCGCCTTGACGTCCCGTGCGCTTCCGTATAGAATACTTTCGATGCGACGATCAATGATCACTTTGACCACCGACTTTGGCATGGTCGATGGCTACGTGGGGGTGATGAAGGGCGTGATGCTGGGCATCGCGCCCAATGCCCGGTTGCTGGACATCTCACATCAGATCGCGCCCCAGGACGTCCGGCAGGCGGCCTACGTCCTTTACGCGGTCTACCCTTTCTTCCCAGCGGATACGATTCACCTCGTGGTCGTCGATCCGGGTGTAGGGGGGGAGCGGCGGCCGATTGCGTTGCGCACGCCGGCGGGCGTATTCGTCGGTCCCGACAATGGCGTCTTCAGCTACGTGATGGCCCGCGAATCGGTCGAGGCGGCGGTTGTGCTGCAGAACCCGCTGTACCGGCTGGCGCGGGTCAGCCAGACCTTCCACGGGCGAGATATCTTTGCGCCGGCGGCCGCACACCTGGCGGCCGGTACGCCCATCGCTAATCTTGGCCCACCTATCTCCGACCTGGTTACGTTTGCCATGCCCGTTTTGACGCCGATGCCCGACGTCCATCGCCCGGACGTGATCCAGGGAGAGGTATTGTACGTCGACCACTTTGGGAACGTGGTGAGCAGCATCGGTGTGTTGACCTGGGAAGCGGACAGATTGCGTTGGAAGCCTGCTTTTCCCCTCTCGGCCCAATCTTCGCCGGGGACGCATGAGCGGGTGGTGGACGTTTCCTTCCGGGCGGACGAAGCCCGGGTGAGGGTGGCCGGGCGGGAGATCGTGGGACTCCAGCGAGCGTACGCCGCCGTGGCCCCGGGAGAAGTCGTGGCGTTGGTGGGCAGCACCGGTCACCTGGAGATCGCCGTCCGCGAGGGGAGCGGCGCGCGCAGGCTCGGTGTGCAGTCCGGCGACGAGGTGACCCTGTACATCGCTTGAAACCCGAAACCCAAAACTCAAAACTTGAAACCCTGGTGGACTGACACTTTTAACGAAATCGAACACGGATTAACACAGATAAACCCAGATTCATCTTGTTTTTACAGATCTGTGTGAATCTGTGTCCAAATACTTTATGTGTTGGTAGAACGTTGAATTTGTCAGCCAACCAGCCTGAAACCTGCAAAGGGGAGGTTCACGTCATGGATAAATTTGTGATCGAGGGTGGCCATCCCATCTCGGGAACCATGCGTCTCAGTGGAAACAAAAACGCGGCGTTGCCCCTGTTGGCCGCCTGTTTGTTGACCGACGAGCCGGTCACGCTGCACAACGTGCCCAACATCGGCGACGTGCAGACGATGGGCGAACTACTCGCCGACGTGGGGGTCTCGGTGGAGCGCTTGAATACGCACACGTGGCGTGTACACGCCCGCGACGTGTGCTCCTCGGCGCTGAGTCCGCAGCTCTTTGGGCTGATCCGCGGCTCGATTACGCTGGCTGGCCCGATGTTGGCCCGGTTGGGACAGGTACAACTGCCACATCCCGGCGGCGACGTCATCGGGCGCCGGCGGGTGGACACCCACTTCCTGGCCCTGAACGCCCTGGGGGCCGAGGTGGACGTCGATGGCGCGTTTCGCCTGCAGAGCCAGGGCCTGTGTGGGGCGGATATTCTGCTCGATGAGGCCAGCGTCACCGCGACCGAGAACGCGATTATGGCGGCGACGTTGGCCAAGGGGACGACGATCCTGCGCAATGCCGCTTGTGAGCCTCACGTGCAGGATCTGTGCCTCATGTTGCGCTCCTTCGGCGCTCGAATAGAGGGGATTGGGAGCAATACCCTCGTCATCCAGGGCGTCGACCGGCTGAGTGGAGGTGAGTACACCATCGGCCCCGACTACATGGAGGCGGGGAGCTACATCGCGCTGGCGGCCGTGACTGGGGGCGAGTTGTTGATCGAAAACGCTGCCCCCGAGCACCTGCGGATGGTGAAACTGGTATTCGAGCGTTTAGGGGTGCGTTTCGAGGCCCGTGGGGAGCACGTCTTCGTGCCGGCCGAGCAGTCGATGCACATCGTGTCTGACGTGGGCGGCGCTGTGCCGACCGTCTACGACGCCGTCTGGCCGGGTTTCCCGGCGGATCTGATGAGCATCGCCGTCGTCCTGGCCTCCCAATCCCAGGGAACCGTCCTGATTCACGAGAAGATGTTCGAGAGCCGCCTCTACTTCGTGGATAAGCTGATTTGGATGGGGGCGCGCATCGTCCTGTGCGATCCCCACCGGTGCGTCGTGATGGGACCCTCGCCGCTGCACGGCGACGAAGTCGAAAGCCCCGACATCCGCGCCGGCATGGCGCTCCTCATCGCGGCCCTGTGCGCCGAGGGAGAAAGCGTCATTCGCAACGTGAGGCAAATTGACCGGGGATACGAGCACGTGGAGGACAAGTTGCGCCGATTGGGCGCCCGGATCGAGCGCGTGACGACGTAGGGGTTCGCCTTGTGCGACCCCGCGCGACCCGCGCGAACCCGCGCGACCCGCGCGACGACGTAGGGGTTCGCCTTGTGCGAACCCGCGCGACCCGCGTGACCCGCGCGACCCGCGCGACGACGTAGGGGTTCGCCTTGTGCGAACCCGCGCGACCC
>DSAR01000073.1 GCA_011046405.1 Chloroflexota bacterium
GGGTCGGGCCTTGGGTCGGGCCTTGGGTCGGGCCTTGAGTTAGGCCGTGTGGATTGTGCACGACGATTTCGTAGTCCTCATAGGCCGGTTCGTAAGCGCCTTCGGTCCGGCGGGCAAAATTGAGGACCGGCTCCCCTTGCTCGTCGGCGCCGGTCGTCAGCGTGAAGTAGGTTCGCCGAGAAGCACCCGCCTGGAAAGCGTCGGTCTGCCCGTCATCCTCGTACATCACGCTTTCGCCATCCCCAGGGTAGACGTGCAACTGCACCTGATCGACGGCTCTTTCTCCCACGTATTGCATCACCGGCCACATCGGCACGACCGATCCCGCCCGGACGAAGAGGGGCAATCGCTCCAGACCCGCTTCGACGGTGACGTGAGCCGGCCCCTCGTACATCTCGTCTGTCCAGAAATCGTACCAAGTCCCTTCCGGCAGATAGACCTGGCGCTCTGTGGCGCCTTTCTCGAGCACCGGCGCGGCCAGGAAAGCGTCGCCGCACAAGAACTGGTCATCCAGGGTGTAGGTTTCCTCGTCGCGTTGGTCATCCCAGAACAGGGGCCGCACGATCGGCTGGCCGGTACGATGGCACTGCCAAAACGCGGTGTACAGGTACGGCAGGAGCCGGTAGCGCAGCTCGATGTAGCGGCGATTGATGGTCAGGTAAGGCTCTCCCCAACTCCACGGCTCTTGATCCTTGCTGTGGACGAAGGTGTGGGAGCGGAAGAAGGGCATAAAAACGCCCATCTGCAGCCAGCGGGTGAAAAGCTCGCCGGTGGCGAAACGGGAATAGCCGCCGATGTCCGGCCCGGTGTGTGCAAGGCCGCTGAGCCCCAGATTCACCAGCATAGGTACGGAGAGCCACAGGTGTGTCCAACTCGAGCGGTTGTCGCCGGTCCAACTCATGGCGTAGCGCTGCACGCCGGCCCAGCCAGAGCGGGTGATACAAACCGGACGTTCGCCAGGACGTATTTTTTTCAGACCTTCGACGGCGGCCCGCGCCATCTGCATGCCATAGACGTTGTGGGCCTCGGCGTGCCGCCCGCCCCGCCCTTCCATGTCGTGTGATATGAACGATGGCATCGTCGTGGCATGCAGGCCAAAAATGGCCGGCTCGTTCATATCGTTCCAGAAGCCATCGACGCCGACGGCGGTCAACTCGCGGTACAACTCGCCCCACCACTCGCGCACGCGGGGATCGGTAAAATCTGGGAAATAACAATCACCCGGCCATACCGGTCCCTTGAAAAGCGTCTCGCCGTCCGGGTATTTGCAAAACACGTCTTGCTCCAGACCATCCCGGCAGACCGAATAATCGTGATCCACCTTGATGCCCGGATCGATGATCGTGATGATCTTGAAACCCTGCTCGTGCAAATCGTCGATCTTCTTCGCCGGGTTGGGGAAACGCCGCGAGTTCCAGGTAAAACAGCGATAATCGTCCATGTAGTGAATGTCCAGATGGATGCAATCACAGGGCACGTGGTAAACCTGGCGGAAATCCCGGGCCAATTGGCGCACGCGGGCCTCCGGATGATACGACCATCGACTTTGATGATAACCCAACATCCACAAAGGGGGCAGGGGTGTGCGTCCCGTCAGTTCGGTATAACGGTCGAGCACGTTCTCCATCGCCGGGCCGTAGATGAAATAGTAGCACAGCGCCCCATCCTCGGCGCCAAAGGACATGACACCGGGATCCCGTTCTCCCAGGTCGAAATAGCCACGGAACGTGTTATCGAAAAAGATGGCATATCCCTGATCCCCTCCACTGTGCAATCCCAGGAGCACCGGTATGCACAGGTGAATCGGGTCTTGACCCAGTTTGTACGTGCGGGGATCGGTGTTCCAATTGGCGTAGCGCCGCCCGCGCAGGTCGAGCCCAAACGCCCGCTCTCCCAGGCCGTAGAAATGCTCATCCTCTTGAATCTGTTTCTGGCAGGCGACCGGTCCCTGGGGATGCCACCCTGCCCCGGATTCATCCTGGTTAATCACGCGACCGTCCAGATCCAGGAAGGCCAGTCGACCCTGCGCTCGATCAATTCGGCACACCAGGCGGGCCGTCCGGAGTTCGATGCTGTTCTCGGATCTGTTTTCGGTCACCTGGAACTCACACGGCGGCCAATCCGCCTCCGGTTTGGCGATGGCGTAGGATTGCATCTCAGCCACTGCGGGATCGCCGTCCCCTGTGGGATCGAAGTAGACCCGGATCACGTCGGGCGCCAGAACGGTCAGGGTATAGATGCCGCCGTCGCACGTGATGGCGACGCTTCTCCCCCGGCGCTCGTGATTGACAACCTGCCCCGGCCGTCGATAGTCTGACAATGCTGGCGCGGGTTGCGTCTGGACGTGTTCCTTGAAGCGGGCTCGATACCAACGTTTGCGAAACAAATAAGTCACGGTATACCATAACGTGCGTAATCCCATCTCCCGGGTCGCACGAAAGATCAACCACAAAAGTTTGAACATGAGAACTCCTTAATTCTCAAGAAAAAGGCCCTGGAACGAGACGTCCAGGGCTAATTTCCATCATCAATTGACCACTTGCTAAGCCGAGCACGCGAACTAGCAGAGAGCCGAATTTCTCTCAGTTCTTTGTGAAACTCTGTGTCCTCTCCGTACGTCTCCGTGTCCCAATTGGACGATCTGGATAGTTACAATTGCACAAATAGACGGATTTCACGAATTCGACGGGAGATTGGAAAGGCTTTCGTGCAATTCGACCATTCGTGCCCTTCATGACAGTTGATTCCGAATGGCCGGTCGTAAGTTAAAAATCAAATTTCGTGCCCTTCTTATCACCATTCGTGCCCTTCGTGTTAACTGTTCCTGCGACGCCATATTTGCAGCAGAAAGACCATCACGAAGCCGGCCACAAACCAGGTTACCCAGTAATCCATCACGTCCAGGATCTTGTCCAGGGCCGACTGATCCGCCCTACGCCTCTCTAATTCCATCGCGAAAGCCTTGGCCGCGGCGGGGTTATCCACCGCGCCGTGGACGAGGGTAATCGACGACAAACGCAGCCCCCCCACCCGGTACCATGCCCTGACGTGCAATATATCTTCCGCAACGTCGGCAATGACGTCAGACACGTCGAAGGGACTTGTGGCCCGCTCGATGAGAGAAAGAGCCATTGGCTTGAGCCAGGACTGAATGGGATAGTCTGTCTCCTCATCCTGCCGGGCTTCCACCGCTCTTTCGATGTGCTCTAAAGGCGAGCCCACGCCGATAGACAGCTTGTGATCGTGCAGCGTAAACGTGACGATCTCTTCAGGTCGCCGGGCATTCCGCGCCGTGTACGTATAGGTGTTCTCCCACATCCTCAACCTCCTATTTTCTCTCAAGCCAACTTGCCCTTATTCTAGCACAAGAAAGCGGCGTCAAACGACGCATTCTGTTGGCGCCACGGTTGTTTTCCGTTTAGAAAAGTTGGTGTTTCGTTGGGATCGGCGGCGAGGTTTCGCTTATTCCTGAAAGCGGTATCCCACACCTCGGACGTTGACAATATATTTGGGATTGGAAGAATCTGGCTCCACCTTCTGACGCAGGCGATAGATGTACCACTTGATAATCTGGCGGGCCTCGTGCAGGTGATCTGGAGTATAATCTCGCACCACCTCGA
Organism: Chloroflexota bacterium; assembly: GCA_011046405.1. Lineage (GTDB taxonomy): Bacteria > Chloroflexota > Anaerolineae > B4-G1 > B4-G1 > DSAR01. Next base: position 3,621 of record DSAR01000073.1, read on the forward strand.
CCAGCTCAGTTGGCGGAACGACCCGGTGGGAATTCTGCATCAGGTGAACCAACAACCTGAACTCACGGGGTGTGAGATCGAGACCCTTTCCATTCAATGTGGCCTCGTGCTTCGTCAAATCCACGAAGAAAGGCCCACGTTGCAATACTCGCTTTTCCTTCTTTTGCATCAAGGCCTGACGTTTCTCCAACGCTTCGGCGGCCGCTTTGCGCACTTCGCTCGGTTCGGCCGGTTTGAGCAAATAGCCGTCCACCCCCTCGCGAATCGCGTCCATTGCCGATTCCAGGGAACCGTGGGCGGTTAAAATGACGACCGCCATACCGGGCCAGCGCCAACGGGCCGCCTCGAGGACGCGCAGACCGTCGACCCGCCCGCCCAGGTTCAAATCCACGATAGCCAGGTCGAAAGGCGTCTCCCGCAGCCGCTCCAGGGCCTCTTCCCCATTGGCAGCCTGCGTCACCACGTGTCCCACCCGGCGCAAGGTCTCTTCCAGGAAAAAGCGGATGCGCTCCTCGTCATCCACCACCAATGTCCTAACGACTTGTTCAGCCATAATTATCCTAACCCGGACAGAGCCGGAACAAAAAAAGGGACATCAACAGCAAATTCTTGCTCGCCGTGCAAGGATCCTATTGGTTAGGCCCTAACCCGGACAGAGCCGGAACAAAAAAAGGGACATCAACAGCAAATTCTTGCTCTGTGTATCGCTTTGAAAAGCTCTGCGCATCTCTTTATCGCTATGGCCTGGTTCGTTACGAGCGTGAGGCATTCAGCACGAAATGCTCGATGGCGACGGCGGCCCCATCCTCTGCTAGCGGCGGCGCGATCCAATCGGCGACTGCCTTGACCGCCGGGCTGGCGTTGCCCATCGCTACCCCCAACCCGGCCCAGGCGACCATCGTCTCGTCGTTGCCCTGGTCGCCGAGCGCCATCACCTGCGCCTGGGGAACCGCCAGGTGGGCGGCCAACCGGGCCAGCGCATTTCCTTTCGTGACACCGGGAGGATTCACCTCGACGAACATCGTGTGCGAACGCACGACTTCCACCTGATGGCCAAAATGCCCCCGCGTCTCCGCCTCAATCCGGTCAGCGTCGCTCGCCTCGGCGACGATGATGAGCTTGATCAGTCGTTCGTACGCGTCCAACACGGAGAAGAGATCGTCGACCCAGATCAAGCGCTCCCCCACCATGCCGTGAAGAAAATCCTCCGACCAGTGTTGATCCTGCTGGAGGTAGACACTGTCGCCGGCGTATAGGACTGGCGTCCCTTCCCGTTGCGCCTGCCAGGTCAAGATTTCCGAAACGAGGCGCGCATCCATCGTCGCCTGATAGAGCGGCGCGTCATCGTCCGGCGCTTGAATCAGTCCGCCTTGATAGGTAATCAGGGGCACGGTGATACCCAGATCCTGCGCAATCGGTCGCGTGAAATCAAACATCCGCCCCGTCGCCAGGGTGACGATTACTTCCTGATTCTGAGCCTCGGCGATGCACATCCGCACCCTGGGAGAGATGACGAGATCGTCGCCGAACAGGGTCCCATCCAGGTCGAGCGCGAGTAGTTTGATCAAGTTTGCACCTCCAACACCCGGTCCCGGCCGGCCAGATCCGGATGCACGCGCACCGTCGCCCCGGGGAAATAGATGTAGGCGAGTTGTGTGACCGCCTCTCCCTGCTCAGCACCAATCTCAATCAGCAGCTTTCCCCCTGCATTAAGCACGCCGGGCGCATCAAGAAACAAACGGTGGATGACGTCCAGGCCGTCGACACCACCATCCAGCGCCAGGCGGGGCTCGTAATCCCGGATGGAGGGCGGTAGTTGGGCGCATTCGCCGGTGGGCACGTAGGGCGGATTGGAGACGATCAGGTCGACCGGGGCCGGGCGGGGCGCAAGAACGTCGCCCACGATGAATTGCACGCGATCGGTCACCCGGTGTCTTTCGGCGTTCCTCTGGGCCACGGCGAGCGCGGCCGGCGAGATCTCAATCGCGTAAATCGTCGCATCGGGCAAATGAAGCGCCAACGACACGGCGATGCAACCAGAACCGGCGCCGACGTCGACGACCGTGCCCGGTTGGCAGGCGAGCACCAGGTCGACCAACGTTTCCGTCTCGGGACGGGGGATCAGCACCTCTGGAGAGACCTCGAACTTGAGGCCGTAGAACTCGACGTATCCCAGGAGGTAGGGCAGCGGATAATCGACGGCCCGGCGTCGAACAAGATTTCGATAATGGGATAATTGACGCGCCGAGGGGACGCGCTCTGGGTGGGCGAGCAACGCCGCGCGGGAAACCTGCAAGACGTGGGCGAGCAACACCTCGGCCTCAAGTCGCGCGGCCTCGGTCACTGGACGAAGGGAGGCGAACGCCTGTTCAAGAAGCTGCCCGGCAGTCAATTCTCTATTCTCAATTCTCAATCCTCAATTCTCAATCCTCAATTCTCAATCCTCAATCCTCAATTCTCAATCCTCAATTCTCAATCCTCAATTCTCAATCCTCAATTCTCAATCCTCAATTCTCAATCCTCAGTTCTCAATTCTCAGTTCTCAATTCTCAGTTCTCAATTCTCAGTTCTCATCTCTCACTCCGCTTCCCCCAACGCCTCCAACCGTTCCGCCTGCTCGTTTTCGGTCAAGGCCTCGACAAAGCCGTCCATCTCACCATCCAGTACGGTCGATAACTGGTGGAGTGTCAGGCCGATGCGGTGATCGGTGACGCGGTTTTGCGGAAAGTTGTACGTGCGGATCTTCTCGCTGCGCTCGCCGCTGCCGACCTGAGAACGACGCTTTTCGGCCAACTCAGACTCTTGTTTCTGTCTTTCTATCTCATACAGCCGGGCGCGCAGGATGGAGAGGGCGCGGGTCTTGTTCTGCGTCTGCGAGCGCTCGCTCTCGCAAGCGACGACCATGCCGGTCGGTTTGTAGGTGATGCGGATGGCGGTCGCGTTCTTCTGCATGTGTTGCCCGCCCGGCCCGGAGGCGCCATAGGCCACGATCTCCAAATCATTCAGATTGACCTTGACTTCCACGTCGTCGACTTCGGGCAGCACGGCGACGGTGGCGGTGGAGGTGTGGATGCGACCGGAGGATTCGGTGATGGGCACGCGCTGCACGCGGTGGACGCCGCTTTCAAATTTCAAATGTGAGAAAGCGCCCTTCCCCTGGACGCCGAAGATGACCTCCTTGAAACCGCCCACGCCGGTGGGGTGCTCGCTCAACAATTCCGTCTTCCAACCCTGTCGCTCGGCGTAACGGGTGTACATCCGGTAGAGATCGGCCGCAAAGAGCCCGGCCTCGTCGCCGCCGGCCCCGGCGCGAATCTCGATGATCACGTCCTTGGCGTCGCGCGGGTCTTTGGGGATGAGCATCCGGCGCAGTCGCTCCTCCAGGCGTTCCAACCTGGCGGTTAAGGTCTCGACCTCCGCCTGGGCCAATTCCTGGAATTCAGGATCGACCGCCTCGACCAACAACGCCTCTGTTTCCTCCAGCTCCTCCTGCGTCTCTTTGTAGGACCTGTAGGCCAGCACCATATCCTCAATGTCGGAACGCTCTTTGGCGTACTCGGCCACCAGTTCGTAATCCTGTGCCACCTCCGGTGTCGCCATCAGGCGGGTCAATTCCTGGTATCGTTCTTCGACTGATTCTAATTTTTTTAGCATGTTTTCCTAGTTTCACATTTATGACAAGACAGGGGGTGGCCTGGGAAGGCCACCCCACGCGCACGAGGTATTATAGCAAAGCCAAGCGCGGCGTCAAGTATTTTTCGAGGCGCCCCACGTCGGCTTGTGCTCCTGACGTGAACCTGATAAAATACTTTTCATCAACTAAACCGAATGTCGAAACGAATGTCGAATGGAACAAATCATGCACCCGGTCAATCAATCCCAAAAACACCAACAGCGCATGGGGAAGATAGCGCTCGCCCTGCTTCTGGGGGGCTGCGCATCGTTGTTCTTGTGGGCGATGATTGCGACGGCGGCCCCGGTCGGTCGTTCCGCCGCTCCCGGTTACGATCCCATCGTGGCCGAGATCATCACCTGGGTCAACACGCCCACGCTGGCGTACGACCTGGCGGGTTTGACGGGCGAACGGCCCGTCGTCGTCGCCGGGTCGCTCTACACCATCGCCACGCGCAATTCCTACCAGACCGAGGCGATCTCGATGGCGACCCGCTACGTCTACGAGCAGTTCGCCTCCTTCGGGTTGCCGGTCGCGTATCACGACTATACCTACAACACCTATCACTGGCGCAATGTGATCGCCGAGAAGAGCGGCGTGATCAGCCCTAGCCGCATCTACGTCCTCACCGCCCACGTCGACAACATGCCGGAAGGCGCTCTGGCCCCCGGCGCCGACGATAACGGTTCCGGCTCCGTCGCCGTGCTGACGGCCGCCCGGCTGCTGGCGCCTTATCATTTCACCCACACGCTGCGCTTCATACTCTTCACCGGCGAGGAGCAAGGCTTGCGCGGCAGCGCGGCCTACGCCGCCGAATGCAAGGCCCGCGGGGAGGACGTCGCTGGCGTGATCAACCTGGACATGATCGCCTACAATTCTACCTACCAGCCCATCATCGACCTGTACGCCCAGACCGGGATGACCGGTTCCATTGAGCTAACCCACCTCTTCTCCAACGTGATCGGCGTCTACGAATTGGACCTGATCCCCCACCGCTACGACGTGTCCAGTGGGTTTCCCATCCAGAACAGCGACCAATGGCCCTTTCTCCAGCAGGGTTACCCGGCCTTCCTGGCGATTGAGGGCCTGGACGACATGACCCCCTACTATCACACAGTCGGCGACACCCTGGAGACGCTCGACCTGGCCTATTACGCCGACTACACGCGGGCGTCCATCGCCGCCATTGTCCACCTGGGCGGGCTGTTGGCGGGCGAGCTGGCGGGCGCGGTGCACGAAACGGATACAGGCCGGCCGCTGGAGGCCGTGGTCGAGGCGCGCGCGTCTCACCACGCCCGTCCGTTCACGACGTCGAGCACGCTCACCGGCGCCTACACCCTCTCGCTGCCGGCCGGCCGTTACACCGTGACCGTCGCGCGGCCGCTCTACTACCCGGCGGTCTTCACCGACGTGTCGCTCGTCGCCGGCACGGTGACCACCCACGAGGCTATGTTAACGCCGTGGCCTCGCCTGTATCTGCCGGTGGTCATCCAGGCATATGGCGATTAAACGCCGCTTCTCCGGCTACGTCTTCGACCTGGACGGCACCATCTACCTGGGCGACGCCTTGCTGCCCGGCGCCCGGTCGACGGTCGAGACGCTGCGCCGGGCGGGCGCGCGCGTCGTCTTCCTCAGCAATAACCCCCTCCATTCCCGGAGCGATTACGCGGCCAAACTTTCCCGGCTGGGCATTCCCACCACGCCCGACGCAGTCGTCAACTCCTCGTGGGTGATGAACCGCTGGCTGACGTGCGAGATGCCCGGTGCGACGCTCTTCGTCGTGGGAGAGCCGCCCTTGATCGCGGAACTTCGAGAGGCTGGCTTCGACTTCAGTGAACAAGCCGGCGAGATCGACGTCGTCGTCGCCTCCTTCGACCGGACATTCGACTATCACAAGCTCCAGGTCGCCTTCGACGCGATCCGCGCCGGCGCGCGTTTCGTCGCCACCAACGCCGACCGCTATTGCCCCACGCCCGGGGGCGGCCTGCCCGACGCCGCGGCCGTCATCGGCGCGATCGAGGGCTGCACCGGTGTACCGGTCGAGGTCGTCGTGGGCAAACCCTCGCCCATCACCGCCCGCGAGATCCTGGCCCGCCTGGCCCTGCCGGCCGCCGAATGCCTCATGATCGGTGACCGCCTGGAGACTGACGTGCGCATGGGCCAGGAAGCGGGGATGTCGACCGCCGTCGTCCTGACCGGCGTCACAACGCTTGATTTGTTGGCGATTTCAGAGGTGCAGCCGGAGTTCGTCCTCAATCGCCTGGACGAACTCACGGCCTGCTAGGGCCTAACCGATAGGATTCTTGCACAGCGAGCAAGAGCCGCTTCGCTTCTTCCATTGGCATCCTTTATTGGCTTTGGCTCGGAAGCGCAGCGGCTTCGTCCAGGTTAGGGGAATCTAAAGCGCGCGCCGCCAGATCACGAGCACTGGCAAGCGCATGCCTCATCCCCGGGCGCGCAATCACACACCTCGGCGATGGCCTCGATCTCCACGCGCCCGCCCAGGGGCAGCGCAGCGACCTCCACCGCCGAACGGGCAGGCGGATTTTCCGGGAAGAATTCGGCGTAGACGCCATTCATCCGGGAGAACTCGTCCATATCCTGCAGGAAGACGGTCACCTTGACCACGTGTTCCAGGCAGGAGCCCGCCGCCTCCAACACCGCCTGGACGTTCTCCAATGCTCGCCGGGTCTGGGCCTCGACGTCCGGCCCAACGAATTCCTTCGCGCCGGGGATGATGCCCAACTGCCCCGCCGTGAAGACGAAATCGCCCAGCCGCACGCCCTGGGAGTACGGGCCGACAGCCGCCGGCGCCTGATCGGTCGCGATAATTTCCTTGTTCATGCTATCTCCTTGTGTAAAATAATTGTCAGCCATTTGCGTTTCTCGACGTTTTTCCACAGTCCATTGTGAAAAATCAATGGGATTATATGCCCATCAAGCCACAAAGTCAATCGGTTTCGTTTTCCCCTTTGCCCCTTTGCGAAATGCATTTGCGCGGTGGGGAGATCGGTGTATACTAAATACGTGGTAACTGCTCAGCCTAGCGTCCGTTTGCAGCGGATGGGCGGGGGTTTGGGTCGTTTGGCGGGTGCTTCGCACCCGCCAAACGACCCAAACCCCCGCTCTCCATCGCAGCAAGGGACTGGCCTGAGCAGTTACAATACGTGAAAGACGAATTACTTGCAAGTAGGAGGGTGGGTATGAAGTGCCCTAGTTGTGGATTCGATAACCCAACAGGTTTTGCTTTCTGCGGAAAATGCGGAAATCCTCTGGCCCCCGCTTGCCCTCAATGCGGCTTTGAAAATCCACCAGGTTTCACCTTTTGTGGCAAATGCGGCGCGCCGTTACAGGATGATCAACCAGAACATCTCTCCCCAGCCGAACTGGATCACCTGCGCGCCTATTTGCCCGCTCAACTGATCGAGACCCTGCAACTGGAGCGCGTGTCTCCTGCCCTCGCCCTGCTGGCTCGATGCGTCGACCATCTAACCGAACTGCTCAGGACCGCGCGTACGCTGTTGCCCCCTTACCTCGTCGAACAGGTTGTGCAAGACCCAACACCCGGCAAAATTGGCGGGCAGTTCGTCGAGGGGACGTTGCTCTTTGCCGACATCAGCGGCTTCACGTCTATGTCCGAGCGATTGAGCCGCATCGGGCGCGAGGGAGCCGAGGAGATCACGTCCATCGTCAACCGTTACTTCAGCACCATGCTGTCTCTCTTGAGCGCCCACGGCGGCCAACTCGTCAAGTTCGGCGGCGACGCGCTGCTGGGGCTATTCTTCGAACCGGACAGCGCGACGCGGGCAGTACAGGCCGCCCACCACATGCAGGGCGCGATGGACGGTATGCGCCAGGTCCAGACTTCCCAGGGCGACTTCCCGCTCCAGATGAAAGTGGGCCTTCACCGGGGGCGCTTCCTCGCCGCTCGATTGGGAACGGCCCAGGGGATGGAATACGCCCTCTTCGGCGGCGACGTCAACGCGACAGCGGCGACCGAATCAGCGGCCCAGGCCGGACAGATCCTGCTGGATCGCGCGACGTTGGAGGCGATCCGGACCCCTTGTCAAACGGAAGCATCCGGCCCCGACGCCCCCTACGTGGCGCTCAGCGACGTCGAACAACCTCTCGATTCAGACCCGGCGCTACACGTCCAGTCGCCGTCCTTATCCTCGGAACCATCCCTCGCGAACCTGCGCCGTCTCGTCGAGTTATTGGACGCCCTGTCGCCGTATCTCCCGGCCGGGTTGATGGCCCGTTTATCCGACGACCCGCACGCCGCGAGCGTCGAGGGGGAGCACCGTCTAGTCGGCGTGCTCTTCGCCAACGTGGAGGGCCTGGGCGAGGTCACCGACCGGCTGGGGCCGGGCAAGGAGGACGAGATCGTCGCGGCGCTCAACCAATACTTCACCACGATGGAAGAAGGGATTCAACGCTTCGGCGGCGTGATCAACAAGATGGACCTGTACGAGCACGGCGATAAGTTGCTGGCCTTCTTCGGCGCGCCGGTCGCCCACGAGGATGACGCGGAACGGGCCGTGCGGGCCGCCCTGGCGATGCAACAGTCGATGCTCGAGTTAAGCCAGAGCCTGCCGGAACAGATCGGCCTCCCGGACTTGCGCCTGAGCCAGAAGATCGGCATCAGTTTCGGCTACGTCTTCGCCGGCTACGTGGGGACCGATTGGCGGCACGAGTACACCGTGATGGGCGACGAGGTCAACCTGGCCGCCCGCCTGATGTCGACAGCCGGGCCCGGCGCCATCATCGTCAGCGGCGACGTCCGGCGCAAGGTCAGGGCGCTCTTCGACCTGGACGCACAGGGCGAGGTGCAGGTCAAGGGCAAGCGCGCCCCGATCCCCATCTTCTCCGTCGTGGCCCCCCGGGCGGCGCCGGAACCGGTGCGCGGCCTGGCGGGCATGCGCTCGCCGTTGGTGGGCCGGCAGGCCGAGTGGGAGCAAATGCAGGTCGCGGTAGCACACCTTTCGCGGGGACGCGGGCAGATCGTCTCGGTGACCGGCGAGGCCGGTCTGGGCAAATCTCGTCTGGTGGCCGAGATGCGCCAACAGACGGCCGATAGTCCCGTTAAGTGGATAGAGGGGCGCTGTCTCTCATATACCGAATCGGTGAGCTATCACCCCTTCCACGAAATCGTGCAGGCGTTGATCGGCGTCCAGCCGGACGATAGCGAGGCCGAGGCCTGGAATAAACTGCGAGCCCTTCTGGAAACGGCCTCCCACACAGAGGAACTGGAGGCCGCCCTGCCCTATCTGGCCAATTTCATCAGCCTGCAACTCGAGGAGACTTTGCAGGAAAAAACCCGCTACCTGGACGCCGAAGCGCTCCAGAGGCGCACCTTTCTGGCGATCGACGCCTTGATCGAAAGCCAGGCGTCGCTTGAATCGCCCCTGGCGCTGGTCCTGGAGGACATCCATTGGATCGACCAGGCCTCTATGGCGCTATTGGAACACCTGATGTCGCTGGTCAATCACGTCCCCCTGATGCTGGCGTTGGTCTACCGGCCGGAACGGGCCAAGCGCTGCTGGGAGATCCACGAGAAGATCACGCGTGAGTTTCCCCATTGTGCTGTCAAGATCGCGCTCAGCCGCTTGGCGCCAGCCGACGGCCAACAACTCCTGACCAACCTGGTCGGGATCGAGCAGTGGCCCGACGCCATACGGGCGCTCATTTTTAGCCGCACCGAAGGGAATCCGCTGTACATCGAGGAGGTCATCCGCGCGCTCATCGACGATGGCGTGTTGGTGCAGGACGAAAGCGGCGCGTGGCAAGTCCGCAGCGACTTGGAGACGATCAACGTCCCCGACACGTTGCAAGGGGTGCTGATGGCCCGCCTGGACCGGCTGGAGGAGCCGTGTCGCTGGACGGCCCAATTGGCCTCGGTGGTGGGGCGCGTCTTCCCGTTCGACGTCCTCTCCCACGTCCTGCCCGAAAACGGCGCCAAGCTCAGTCGTAATCTGGTCCGCCTGCAGCGGCACGAGACGGTCCGCGAGACCCAGCGCGTCCCCGAACTGATCTACACCTTCAAGCACGCGATGATGCAGGAGGTCTGTTATCATAGCTTGCTGGCCCGCGTCCGGCGGCAGTATCACCGCAAGATCGCCGAATACCTGGAGACCGACCGATTATCCGGCCGCCGGGACGCCGAAAGCAACATCCCCGTCGTCGCCCACCACGCCTTTGTGGGCCAGGATTGGGCCCGCGCACTGCGTTACCAATTGTTGGCCGGCAGGCAGGCGCAGAAACTCTTCGCCAATCACGAGGCCATCGACCACTTCGAGAAAGCGTTGCAGAGCGCCGAACACCTGCCCCCGGAGGAGACGTTGGAGGAACGCCAGAATATCCACGCTTCCCTGGGAGAGTTGTTGACGACCACCAGCCAGTACGAGCACGCGCTCGAACACCTCGACCAGGCGCTTGATCTTTCCACGGAAAGAGATGATCGCGACGCTCAAGCCTTTGTCTGTCACCAATTGGCTCGCTTGTACGAGTTACGAGGTGAATACCCGCCCGCCTTCGAATGGATCGAGTGCGGACTGACAGCCCTGGAGAACCGCAAAACAGCTGAGGCGGCCGAATTGTTGCTCCGAGCTGGCTTCATCAACACTCGACAGGGCGATTATGATCAAGCATTGGATCAATGCCAACAGGGCCTGGATATCGCCAAAGAACTTGGCGAGCTGGCAACCCTGGCTCGCGCGTACAACTTGATGGGTCACATCTTCCGTCTGCGCGGCAAGAGTGTCCAGGCTATTGAATACTTTCAACAAGCGTTCCAACTCCAGCAGCGAGCTGGAGATATTCATGGCCAAGCGACAATGCACAATCAGATCGCTAATGCCTATTTTGACATGGGCCAATGGCAAGAAGCCGAAGACAATTATCGCCAGGCGCGGCAAATGTTCGATCAGGTTGGAGACATCTACAACCTGACCGTTGCCAACAACAACTTGGGCGGCATCGCACGAAATCAAGGAAGACTTGATGACGCCCTGGCGCTTTACCAGGAGGCCCTCGAATCGCTGGGGCGGATTGGTGGGTCGCTGTTTGTGCTGGGGGCGCTTCATATGAACCTGGGGGCGACGTTTGTTCGCAAAGGCGATACCGAAGCAGCCCGCCAGCATCTAAAATCCAGCCAATCCTATTACGGGCAAGCACAGGCGCGCGACTTTTTACCCGAGCTCCATCGTCACTTAGCCGAGGCGGCCCTGTTGGTGGGCGATCTGGAGGAGACGCAAAGACAAGCCGAACAATCGCTGAAGTTATCCCGCGAACTGGAGATGCGGGCCGAGGAGGGCTGCGCGTTGCGAACGTTGGGAAAACTGGCGGTGGCGCGGGGTCAGATAGAGGAAGCGCTTCAGGCGTTGGGCGAGCGCCCAGGCGGCAGCGTCGCGATCCTGGACGAGGTGGGCGACGAATACGAAAAGGCCCGCAGCCAGTTGTGCCTGGCCCGGGTCTACGCCTCGGCGGGACAACCGGCGGCCGCCCAGGCGACGCTGGACGATTGCGAAGGGGTGTTCGAGCGACTGGACGCCGCGTTGGACCGCCAGGTCGCTCGTGCATTGCGAGACGAAATGGCCCAAGCAAGTTGACGCACATCGAGATGGCGGCCCAGAGCGCGCCTTTAACGATTATTTAAAAAACGCTTCACCTGATCGGAACGAATACGTGCTATAATAGTAAGCGACTGCGCTGTAGGCGTGGATGTAGTTTCTAATATTTCTCTCCCTCAACGTTGATCTCCTCGAATGACTTTCTATTCATCTGCTTCATTTACTTCAATTCGCGAGATTGGGCCAGAAAGGCGTCTAACCCGGCGCTGATCTTCATAGGTGAGATGTCTTGAGCCCCTATTGGGAGGTATGAGATGAAGAAGCGATTGTTCTTAACGTTCGGCGCGACCTTGCTGGGCCTCGTCACAGCGCTGATGCTGATCTCTTTTGGAGCGGACGTGTCCGCCGGATCGGCGTCGATGGTAGAGGTGGAGCGTGTGACATACGATATCCTCAAGGGTAACAGCGACCCGGTCGAGTATGCCGCCATAGATCCGGATATCGTCATCGCCGGGATCACTGCGCCGCTCCAGGATCACCCTGATTTGGGGATGGAGAAGTGGACGACGCCGGGTTACGCGCGACCCGGCGGCGTGGTGAACTACGGCCTCCATTACCACAATCACGGAGACGCCCTCGCCGAAAACGTGGTCATCACAGATACGCTGCCCGCCAACACCACCTACGCCGGCGATAACAGCGGGTTCCCGTACACACTACAGGACAATCTGATCATCTGGGACGTGGGAAACGTAGACCCCCAGGATGGGTTCGGGTTCGTCGTCACGCTCAACGTGGACCCCGCCGCGCCGGCAGGCACGCCGCTCGCGGCGAATTGCGCGACCATCAGCACGACCACGCTCGAAGACGATTACGAAAACAACACCGCCTGTACCACCGAGCCGGTAGATGTGTGGGACGACGACGTGGAGATCGGCGTGGATGTCTGGGTCAACCCCGGCGACCCCACGCCGGGACACGAGTTCATCTACGACATCCAGGTATGCAACAACCGGGGCGCGGCGGCCGGCCCGGTCTGGCTCACGGACACGCTCCCCCTGGATACCAGCGTGACAAGCTGGCATCACGATCACCCCGGCGAAGTAGGCTGGCAGGAGATCCCAGAAGCGATGGAAAATGGACTCGTGCTCACCACAGCGGGCTTCCCCGGCAACTTCTGTGACACCGTCCATCTGCGCCTGTATCTCGATCCCGCCGCGCCGCAGGGGGCGAGCTTGCACAATCACGTCGTGGTGGCGGTGGAGGACGATGTAGACCTGGGCAACAACGAACACCTCAACACGGATGCCCAGGTCAGCCTGCCGCGCTACGACCTCGGCGTGGACTTGTGGTTTAACCACGGCGTCCTCGCGCCCGGCGGCTGGATCCGCTACGGCGTCAACCACTGGAATGACGGCAACGTGGCGGCTCAAACCTGGTTGACCGATACCCTGCCCCTGTCCATCACCTACCAGCCGGAGAGCGCGGGGCGACACGACGGACAGGAGTTCCCCCCCATCGACGTCACCACGGAATACGTCGTTTGGGATCTGGGACAACCCGCCGTCCAGAGTGGCTTTGGCTTCGACTTCAGCCTGGACATCGGTATGGACGCCGAGCCGGGCCTCATCCAGAACTGTGTCGCCATCGGCGGCGATCTGCCGGACAGTAACCCGGACAACAATATCCGCTGCATCGAGCAAGAAATCTTCGCATCCGGCCCGAACCTGGCCGTGTTCAAAGGTCACTGGTGGAACGACGACGGGCAGCTAGGGTACGGCCTCAGTTTCTACAACCTGGGCGACGTGACCATTCCCAACGTCTGGATCACCGACACGCTCCCCGCCGACACCCATTGGAGTGGAGGGTGGGATATGGACTTCGACTGGGGCCGCCTGGTGACAGAGTCGCTGACCAGCGACGTGCTGGCCTGGCAGTTCTCGGAGCTTCACCCCGGCGATGCTGGCTACATTGCGTTCGAGGCCAACCTGACCGAGCCGGGTGTACCCGTCCGCTGGTTCACCAACACGGTGGAAATCACGCTCCCGGCCGGCGACATCAATCCCGCCGACAACGTCTATGAAGACGTGGCCTTCAGCGGCGGCGAGGTGCAGTGGGTGGACTTCAACGTGGGCGAATCGCGGGTCTGGGGCTGCGCTTATGATACCCCCATCATCGTCACTACGGATGCCGCCGAGATGACTTTCTGGGATAGCTGCTGGGACGAGTGGAACTTCCCCGATACCTTCGAACCGGGCGACACCATCACCGTGACGGCCGGGGCGGGCGCGCACCCGCTCGTCGTGCAAGTTCCGTTCCCCTTCACCGCCGAGGCATCCTCGATCACCGACACGATCTGGGGCCAGATCGGCGGCGCGGCCTACGAAGACGTCGAAGTGCATCTCTGGGGCGTTAGCTCCGCATGGGTCGAAACTGACGGGGACGGCTACTACAGCGCCAGCTTCCCCAACATCCCGCGCAACGCGCAAGGCGATGTGAACTACTACACCCAGGTGGATTACACCGACGTCACCTTCCACCGCCGTTTCCAGACGCTGGATTTGACCCTCAACATCAACTACGGCAATGACTGGGTTTATGGCGGATATGAGACCGGGCACACTATCTGGATCACCGTCACCGATAGCAACAATGTCATCAAGGCTACCGCCGAAATCGCCGTAGGCGAGCTTCTTTGGGGTGACCCAGGCTTCTCTACTAACATGGGCGAACCCTGGCAACCACAACGTCCCGACATTCAGCCCGGTGACTTCGTCCACGGCGCAGCGGACACCGGCTACACGGCCACCGTGCAAGTGGGTCAGATCACGGGCCTGGTGGACGCGGCTGCTGACACAATTACCGGCTCTGTTGATGTCCCGTGGTTGATGCCAGGGCCGGTAAACGTGGAATGTCACCCGTGGGGCGCGCCCGGCGGCGCACCTAACAAGTATGACACGATCATCCCCGACGGCATCGACACCTACACATGTGCCTGGGACCCCGGCAGCGAGTGGGACGTTCAACCGGGGCAGGACATCGGCGTGTCCTACCAGGAGCCGGACGGGCACGGAGTTTACGACGTTTTCTCCGCGCCGGTATGGGACCTGATCCTCAACATCAACTATTCCCAAGACTGGATCAGTGGCAACTACGAGCCGGGGCACACCGTCTGGATCACCGTCACCGACAGCGGCGGCACGGAGAAGGCCACCGCCGAAATGTTCACCGGCGAAGTTCCCTGGTGGGGCGGGCGGACGGGTTTCTCCACCAACGACGGCGACCCCTGGCAACCGGAACGTCCCGACATCCAGCCAGGAGACTTCGTCCACGGCGCGGTGAGCACCGGCTACACGGCGACCGTGCAATTGGCCGATATCACCGGCGAGGTGGACGTGGAGGCCAACAGCATCACCGGTGTCATCCCGGCCCCGTGGCTGCCGCAAGTAGCGTTAGAGGTGGAGTGCCACGCCTGGGGATCGCCAGAATGGGCGCCCAATAAGTACACGACGGTTATCCCAAATGGCAGCGATACCTACACCTGCACCTGGGAACCCGAAACTGAATGGGATATCCAGCCGGGGCAGGACATCGCCGTGTCCTACCGGGAGCCGGACAAACACCGGGTGTACGGCGTCTTCCGCGCGCCGAATTACGACCTGATCTTCGACATCAACTACGGCGGCAGCAGAAACGGAATTGCGGGCCGTTACGATCTCGGCCACACCATCTGGCTGACCGTCACCGATAGCCTGGGCAACGTCAAAGGCAGCACGGTGGTGCAGACCGAGTACATGGAACCCTGGAATGACACCGGCTTCCACTGGGGGCCGGAGGACTTCAATATCTTGCCCTACGATTGGATCTATGGCACGACCGACAGCGGCTACGGCGGCGCGGTGCAGGTGGGTCACATCGTTGGCTTCACCGACCTGGCGACCAACAGCATCACCGGGACCATCCACGCCCCAGAACTGAGCGATCAGGTGGGTGTGTGGTGCGACCCCTGGATTTGGCCGGATTGGGCGCAGGGCCAGTACACCGAAGTCTATCCCAACGGCAGCGATGTTTACACCTGCGCCTGGAACCCCGAAACCGAGTGGCTGATGCAACCGGGACAGGAGATCGGCGTGCGCTACCGCGACCCGGTCGGACACCACGTTACACGCAGCTTCCGCGTGATGGACTACGACCTGCGCCTCACCGTCAACGCTGATGAGGGCTGGATCAGCGGCCCTTACGCCCCCGACCACACCGTCTGGCTGACGGTCACAGATAGCTTCCACGTCACCAAAGCCACCGTCGAACTGTACACCGACGAGTGGGGCTTCTACGTTGATAGTACAACGGCCGGGTGGGACCCGACGCCGCCGACCATCGAGCCGGGCGACTACATCTACGGCCTGGTGGAAAATGGCCGCGCCGCCGAGATGCGCGTGGGGGCAATCACGGGCTTCCTGGATATCGATACCGACACCATCACCGGCACGGTCAGCGCCGACTGGCTTATCCCCGACCCGGGAACCGTGGATGTGGACTGCTACGCCTGGGACGCGCCCAACTTGATCCCGCACCAGGTCGCCGCCATCGCGCCCGATGGCAGTGATCCCTACACCTGCGGGTGGACAGAAGGTGCGTGGGACATCCGCCCCGGGCAGACCGTGGCCGTGGCTTACTACGAACCGGGGGGACATCAGGTCGTCCGGCTGTTCACAGAGCCGGTCGAGCCGCCGATCTACACCCCCGACGCCATCGTCGTGCAAACCGAATCCTCCGCCGCGAACGCCATTACCCGCCTGGAAGCTGGCGAACTCGACATCTACGCCGCCGGCACTTCTGACCCTGACCTCGCTCAACAGATCGCGGATTCGCCCAATCTGGAAGGCTACCACGCCTATGGCAGCTACAACGAACTCACCTTCAACCCCGCCGGGCCGATCTTCGCCGGTACGGGCAAACTCAACCCCTTTGCCGTGCCGCGCGTGCGCGAGGCGATGAACTGGCTCGTGGATCGAGACTACATCGTCCAGACGATCATAGGCGGGATGGGTGTGCCGCGCTGGCACGCGCTCAACACCGCCTCCCCCGATTACGCCAACCTGGCCGACGCCGCCCGCGCGCTGGAACTCCACTACACCTACGACAAGGAACTGGCCAATCAAATCATCACCCAGGAGATGCTGGCGCTCGGCGCGACCCGCGTGGGCGGCAAATGGCACTACGCCGGTCGCCCCGTCGAGATCATCCTCCTCATCCGCACCGAGGACGAGCGCACGCAGATCGGCGATTACGTCGGTGACCAGTTGGAGGCCATCGGTTTCACCGTCATCCGCGATTACAAATCATCGGGGGATGCCGGTCCCATCTGGATTGGCAGCGACCCCGCAGACGGCCGCTTCCACATCTACACCGGCGGCTGGATCACCACGCAAGTGCCCCGCGACCTGAGCGGCAACTTCGCCTTCTTCTACACCGATATGGGACTGGATGTCCCGCTGTGGCAGGCTTACCGGAACACGCCGAAATTCTACGAACTGGCCCGCCAGTTGAACGACCGGGAATTCGCCGACCTCGAAGAACGCCGCGCGATGATGTCCCAGGCACTCGAGTGGGCGTTGGAGGATTCGGTCCGCGTCTGGCTGTTCGACTCCACCAGCATCACCCCGCGCCGCGCCGAGGTGGGCTACGTCTCCGACCTGTACGGCGGGATCGCTGGCTCCTGGCTCTGGCCCCACACGTTGGAGCGCGCGGGCGAATTCACCACCCCGTTGAGCATCGGCAGCCCGAGCATCCTCGGCCAGCCGTGGAACCCGCTCAACGGCAGTAACTGGTTCTACGACGTGATGCTGATCCGCGCCACGAGCGACAACGACGTGATCCCCGATCCCTACACCGGCCTGAACCTGTCGCAGCGCATCGAGCGCGCCGATGTCACCGTCCAGGACGGGCTGCCCGTCTCCAGGACACTCGATTGGGTTGACCTGAGCTTTGCCCCCGAGATCGTCGTGCCCGACGACGCCTGGGTGGACTGGGATGCCGCGGCGCAGCGTTTTCTCACCGCCGGGGAGGTCTACACCGAGCCGCGGACCGCCCTGCGCAAGAGCGTCGTTCACTATCCCGCCGACCTCTACACCACCGTCACCTGGCACGACGGCAGCCCGTTCTCCGCCGCCGACGTGGTGCTGAACGTGATCCTCGCCTTCGACCGCTACAAACAGGCCAGCCCGGTTTACGATCCCAGCGAGATGTGGCGTTACGACAACTTTATGGCGACCTTCGGAGGCGTGCGCATTCTCTCCGAGGACCCGCTGGTCATCGAGCATTACAGCGACGATTACCAACTGGACGCCGAGCTGGGCGTCACCACCTGGTGGCCCTTCTACCAGACGGGGCCGGGCGCCTGGCACAACCTGGCGCTGGGCCTGCTGGCTGAGGCGGACGGCGCGGCGGCGTTCGGCCAGGGCAAGGCCAATGATAACAGCGTGCCCTGGCTGGATTACGTCGCCTGGCCGGGCATCATTCCGTTGGAAGCGCAACTGGCGGCGGCGCAAAGCGCGAACTTTATCCCCTACGCGCCAACGCTGGAGGCATACGTCACGCCGGCCGAGGCCGCGGCCCGGTGGGCCAATCTGGCGGACTGGCACGCCGCGCGCGGACACTTCTGGATCGGCACGGGGCCGCTGTACCTGGAACACGTCCTCCCGCCCCTGGGTGAACTCTCCCTGAAACCCTACCCCGCTTACCCCGACGATCCCGAGCGCTGGGCCGGTTTCAACCTGGCAGTCCACTCGACGGCCGACGCCGGCTCTGGCACCCTGCGCCAGGCGCTCCTGGACGCAGGGGATGGCGACACGATCACCTTCGTTCCGATCATCTTCCCGCCCACCCAGCCTGCCGTCATCACGCTTGCCAGCCCCTTGCCAGAGATCACCCAGGACAACCTGACGATTGACGCCAGCGGCGCGGGGGTGATCCTGGACGGCAGTGGGACGACGACCGGCGTCAGCGGCCTGCTCCTGGAAGGGAATGGCTGCGTCATTCGCAACCTGCAGGTCGTCAATTTCCCCGACGATGGCATCCAGGTCCACGGAACGGGCCACACGATTGAGGGCAACCGCATCGGCGGGAACGGGCTGAACGGCATCTCGATTTTCAACGCGGTCAGTGTGACGGTGCGGGGCAACGTCATCGGCGCTGACGCCGGCGGCGGCGCGGCCCACCCCAACGTCCAGACCGGCATCCTCCTGGGCGCGAACGCGCGCGGTACGCTGGTGGAGGATAACCTCATCAGCGGCAATCTCGGCAAGGGCGTGCAATTGCAGGATGCCGGGTGTGAGAACAACGTCGTCCGGGGCAACATCATCGGCCTCACGGCCGACAGTGCAGCCCGGCTGCCGAACGGCGTCGGCGTGCAGCTCTACGACGGGGCTCAGCATAACACCATCGGCGGCAGCACGGCGGCGGACCGGAACTGGATCTCGGGCAACGATGGCGCGGGCGTCTACCTGCAGGGCAGCGCCGTTGCTCACAACGTCGTCACCGGGAACTCAATCGGCGTGAACGCGGCCGGCGCAGCCGTCGGCAACGGCCACTTTGGGGTAGGGCTGCACGCTGGCGCGCACGATAACACCATCCATGGCAACCTGATCAGCGGGAACGGTTGGAGCGGCGTGGAGATCAACGGCAGCGGGACGGATAACAACACCGTCAGCGGCAACTACATTGGGACGAATGCCGCCGGGACGGCAGCGGTCCCCAACGATAACGGCGTCATCATCCGGGATTGGGCCAGCGGCAACCGGGTTGGCGGGAGTGCAGCCGGCGAGCGGAACCTGATCAGCGGCAACCGGTACACCGGGGTCACGCTGTCCGACAGCAGTGGCAACACGGTCAGCGGGAACTATATCGGCGTCGACGCCAACGGCAGCGACGATCTGGGCAACGGTTACGAGGGCGTATCCATCCAGGGCGCATCCCACAACACCATCGGCGGCGTCAATGAGTCGCCAGGCGGGACGTGCACCGGCGCGTGTAACCTGATCAGCGGCAACGGTCGAGAGGGAATATGGATAGGTTTTGACGGCGCAATGGAGAACACGGTCAGCGGCAACTATATCGGCGTCGATGGGGCCGGGACGGCGGCGCTCCCCAACCAGCGCAGCGGTATCCACGTCGAGGACGGCGGCAGCCACAACCTGATCGGTGGGGATACAGCGGGCGAGCGGAACGTCATCAGCGGCAACGAGGGGAACGGCGTGTGCATCGCCGGCAGCGACGCCCATCACAACACCGTCAGCGGCAACCTGCTCGGCGTGGACGCGGCCGGCGCGGCGCCCCTGGGGAACGCTTTCGCCGGCATCTCCATCACCGACGGCGCCAGCGACAACCTCATCGGCGGGACGACGGGCGGTGCGGGCAACCTGATCGCCTACAACGGCGTCCACGGCGTCTATGTGCACGGGGCGAACACGCTGCGCAACACCTTCTCTCGCAACAGCATCCACAGCCACGCCGGCCTGGGCATTAACTTACGCGACGGCGCGAATGGGAACGTCAAACCGCCGGTCGTCACTTCGTTCGACCAGCTCGCAGGGACGGCGGCCGGCAGCGCCTGCCCCAACTGCGCGATCGAGGTCTTCTCCGACGCCGCCGACGAGGGCCGCCAGTATGAGGCCACAACGATCGCCGACGGCGGCGGAAGTTGGAGCGTGGACATCTTGTCGTCCTTCATGTACCCCTACGTCCACGCCACGGCGAC
>DSAR01000248.1 GCA_011046405.1 Chloroflexota bacterium
GAGGAGCGCTTCCCGCCCTTGCACCGATTCGGTCATGACAGGAGTCGCGTCTTCGGCCGACTCGGGCATTGGCGGCGCCGGCTCCTCGATTGCGGTTATGATGGTCGAAGCGGCGACTGCCGCGACTGTCGAGGTGGGGGAAGGCGTCGCCGAGATGTAGACGCCTCTGCCCCCCTCTTCCGCCGGAGGAGCCGTCGCCGCTCCATAACCGGCCGGCGTCGTGGTCGCGCCGTATTGAGTCAACATTTCCGCTTCCTCGCTCGGCGGGATGAGCGTCACCGGTGTGGCAATACCGGTGGGAGGGATGGCTGCTTCTGCATCAAATTCAACCTCAACTTCAGGGACGACTTCGACCTCGCCGGCGCTTCGTTTCTCGCTCTCGACGCCGCTCTCGACGCCGCTCTCGACCCCGTTCTCTGCCAAAGGTGTTTGGTCATCTCGGGGCATTTCGGCCACGGATACCGCTTCGCTCGCCGGGGCCGAAGCAAACTGAGCCGGACCGACGAATAGAAGATCCAGGCTCAGCACGACGCCGAACGCCAGGGCGAGCAGCGCCGTGGCCGCCGTCAATAGTGGTGCAACCCAGGCGGGTTTGGAACGCGCCGAGCGAGCAGGTCGCGGGCGCTTCTCCATCGACAGCGGAAGGATGAAATTGCGGGGAACGGGCGCCTGGGGGAGATCGTTCAGCAGTGACACGGTTCGCCGCAGCGCCTCCAGGTCGGCCCGCCATGCCGGATCGCTCGCCAATTTCCGCTCCAACCAAGCGCGTTCCTCGGCGTTCAATTCGTCGTCCAGGTACGCCGAAAGCCACTCGTCCTTATCGCGCCGACTCTTTTCTCGTTCCAACAACCGCTTTCCCATTAGCACGTCCGCCTGCCGCTATCCACTCCATCCAATATGTTCTACTATGCATGACGATATCGAGGGGGTAAAAGTTCCCCTTGTTGTTCTTGTAAGTAGTCCCGCAACTTGCATCGAGCCCGAGCCAGACGCGACTTCACCGTCCCCAACGCGACGTCAGTGATCTTGGCAATCTCCTGATAACTCATTCCCTGGACATCAGCCAGGACCAACGTTATGCGTTGGTCGATGGGCAGGGTCTTGATGCCGTCCTCGATGGCGTGGGTCACGTCCTGTCGCTCCAAAACTTCCTCCGGGCGTTCCCTTTCACTGGTCAAAACCGGATTGGACTCCTCGTCCACCTCTCCAAAGTCCTCAAACGATATCGCCGGCCGACGTTTGCGCCGCCTCAGTTCGTCGTAACACTTGTTGGTGACGGTGCGCATCAGGTAAGACTTGAAAGACCCGCCGCGAAAATGGTCGATGCTTTGATAGGCAGAGATAAAAGCATCCTGCGTCGCGTCAGCCGCCGATGCCGGGTCGCCCATAATGCGGTAGGCAAGGTTGTAGACCTGTTGCTGGTAAAACAGCACCAGTTCATTGAAAGCGTCGATCTTGCCCTGCTGGGCGGCTTCGATCAGGCTTTCTTCGTCCATTGCTTATCTCAAAAATGGTCCCGTCTGATCGTTAATCTGTTCGAATGAGTCGCCAAAAGGTATGCTTCCAAGCAGGGGCATGATACCACATAAAAGCCACTCTCACCAACTTGCGGGGTTTATTTCGTGATGAAGGTAACACTTTATCGCATAGGGCGTTCCCGAGACGGGGACTTTGAGCATGCACTCACGAAAATAAAATGAGGCTTCTCTCGTTCCTCACGACCGAGCAGCCCACAATCATGTTTCCACATCCAACGCTTCAAAAAATCGGAGCACGCTGCTTATCTCCAAATCCAATTCTGCCCACACGTCTTCCCATGTGTCGAGCTGCCTTTTCTCTCCCATCATCTCCAATTGCTCAGCCAGGTCTCGCGCCACGCGAGCGCCGACGTTGTCCAGTATGCCCTTCAACCGATAGGCCGCTCCTTCGACCCCGCCGGCATCCTGCTTCGTCAGCGCCGATGTCAGTTCAGTTAGATGGGCGGGATATTCTTCCAGGAACAAAGCGATTACATCCCGCAACAACTCGACGTCTCCATCGACCGCGCGCAGGGCCCCGCGCAAATCAACGGGCATATCCGGGCCATTCGCTTCGCTCCACGTGATTTCCTCGCGCTCAACCGAGATAAACGGCGCGATCACCGCGAAGAGGCCATCTGTGTCCAGCGGTTTCGACATACAGGCATCCATTCCCGCAGCCAGGCATAAGTCCCGTTGTTCCGGCGTATTGGTCGCCGTTAAACCGATAATGGGCATTCGGCGTCCATCTGCTGGCTCGCTTTGCCGGATAGCGCGTGTCGCTTCCAACCCGTCCATGTGTGGCATAAAGACGTCCATCAGCACCAGGTCGAATGCTCCGTCTCGGAGCAAGTGAAGCGCCTCCTGTCCATTCTGTGCCGCTTTTACCAGACAACCGGCTTGTTCCAAACTGGCCGTCAGGATCAATCGGTTCGTTCGGCTGTCTTCGACCAATAACACATGTAATGACTGATCTTTTTCACTCAACACACGATCCTTCCTACAGTCTCACTTACAAGCACGACTTTAGCAATTTGACCACGGCACTCGTCGTCAGTCAGACCAGCTCACTATGCATCCAGTATACCTCACACCGTCTAAAGCGACGTTTCATTTTTGTTACAGGAACGTTTCAACGGCAGTTCTACCGTCCGTTCGTTTGCAGCGGATGGGTGGGGGCCCCCACTCTCCATCGCAGCAAGGAGCTGGCCTGAGCAGTTACCTCTGGCTCTAGCAGGTTAGGTCGATGTTTTCCAAACGACCTCAAGAAACAACAGAGCCACCCAGGGTTTTGGGCGGCTCTGTCTGATCAGGCTCCTCGGGCGGGATTCGAACCTGCAACCAACCGGTTAACAGCCGGCCGCTCTACCATTGAGCTACCGAGGA
The DNA here is from genome assembly GCA_011046405.1 of Chloroflexota bacterium. Classification (GTDB taxonomy): domain Bacteria; phylum Chloroflexota; class Anaerolineae; order B4-G1; family B4-G1; genus DSAR01. The sequence continues at coordinate 2,904 of DSAR01000248.1, forward strand.
ACGCTGTGGACTATATTATAGCGCCAAGTGTCTAAATGTCAAACAGCCGGGAGGTGAGGGGAAACGAAGCAGCCCCTGGGAACCATTCTGAGTATCTTCTCGTAACTGCTCAGCCTACCGTCCGTTTGCAGCGGATGGGCGGGGGCCCCCGCTCTCCATCGCAGCAAGGGACTGGCCTGAGCAGCAGTTACATCTTCTCAATAAACCGGGGGCTTGTTCGTAGTAGGCGCTTCAGCGCCCCTAAAAGCGCACTACGAACAGATTCACCCCAAGTTATCGAGAAGATACCATTCTGACGCATCCGGATTGTGAGATGGCCGGTGCAAGGGGTATCGTTATCCGTATTATCTCTAATCCTCCAAAGGCTCAGGGCGAAAGAGGTATCCCTTGCCAACGATGGTTTCAATCACATCGGAACATCTACCCTCCTCCCCAAGTTTACTTCGCAGGCGAGAGATGTGCGGGCGAACGATTTTCCGGGCTTCATGGATACACACGTCATATCCCAGGGCGGCCCGGGCTAACTCCCGGCACGACAACACATGATTGGGATGTGTCATCAGGCAGGCTAACACCTCGGCCTCACTGGCCGTTATCTTTACGGGAGCCTCATCGCTCACGCCATCCACGAGCACCCAAAGCGCGTCTTTGTTCAGGGTAATGGAACCGCACGCAAGCATGTTACACCCCCCCGAAGTGTAAGTTAAATACGAGAACCCTCGCTTCACTTCCGGTGACCGCCTCTCCAGCGCTCTGGAAATGGCAGCAGCCAGATCGTAAATGCTGACAGGTTTGTGTAAATAGTCGGCGGCCCCGGCCTTGACGGCGGCAATGGCGCTGTTCAACGAGGCATGGCCGGTAAGAATGATGATGATCAGATCCGGATATATAGCCAGGGCCCGGCGCATCGTCTCCACCCCATCCATGCCCGGCATCCGAATATCCAGCACCATCACGTCGTAATCCTCCCGCTTTAACTTGTCCAATCCCTCCTGACCCGAGCTCGCTTGATCCGTTTGAAAACCAAGCAACGTGAGAGAACGAGTCAAGGCCGAACAAACGTGCGCCTCGTCATCCACCAATAACACCCTGGCTTTCGATGTATCAGACGTTAGCTTCGATTGATCCATACGTAATTACCTCGTGCAAAAATTAGGCTTTATAGACATTTAACGATCCAGACTTGGGAAGTCTCAAAAGCGCCTTGTCACGCAACTACAGGCAGACCTCCAACGATGTTTTCCGGCTCAATATCTGACGCGGACTTCCGCAGTCTCAAATGCCCATAATGTCTAAAGGTAAACAGACTGAGGGCGCCCATCAGGAACCCAACGCGAGCGTCGATCAGGATCAAAGCCAAGATTAGGAGTGCGAGAAGATAGATGCGCCCATCTCCAGCCAGCCCGGTGCGGGCGAAAGATAATAGGCCAATCGCGTACACCACCACCAGAAAACTCCAGGCTCGAAACCGGTAACCAAGGCGGCGGAAACAGGCTTGCAACTCGGCCTGCACGCTGGAGAATGTCTCTGACCCGTCCATATCTGACAACATCTATTTGCTCCTAAGCCTGGCGCTTCTTGACCAGATGCAGGCCGACGATGAGAAGCAACAGCCCCAAGCCCATCACGATCAGATCGCCGAGACATCGAGCGCCGGCGAGCGGTTGGGACGAATACACGAAGGGCGTCACCTCCAACGCCCGATCTCCCACCGGGGACGGCGTGGACCGGGCCGTCGCTGGCGGACGGGGACTTGTGAGATCATCATCGTCGGACGCATCCTCCGCCGTTTCCGTGGGAGGACGGGTTGGTGCTCCGGGTGCCGGCGAAGGGACAGGCGTCGACAAGGAGATGAGTGTCGGGACCGGCGCCGGAATCGTTTCCTCCACGTCACCGGGCGCGGCCTGCGTCGGCGACACAGCGGGTTCGTCGGCCGTCCCGGTCGCCGTCGCCTCCGCCGTCGCCGTCGCCGTCGCGGGGCCGGGCGTATGCGTCAGCGTGGGGATGCTCTGGCGCCGGGGCGATTCGACCCCAAGCGCCCAGGTCTCCTCCCCGGGGGCCAAGGCGGCGAGAAGGCTCAACGCCAGCAACGCCAATAGCCCCCCAACGACCGTCCTGCGACTCATCCCCCTCTCCCTTTCGCCATCCAATCCAGTCAGTCACCCCGCCGGGCGAGCAGGGCCAACGCCCGGGCGATCAACGCGGTGCGATCCAAGCGGGACACCCAGCCATTGCGCGCGATACGCAGCATGCTCGACGCCTGATAAAAGCAGGCCCGTTCGAGAAACGTTTCGACGTCCCAGGCGCCGGGCAGGGCCCGGCGATAGACGTCTGTCAGGTACTGAACGAAAGATGTGCCTTCGGATGCGCTGCCGCCGTGCTGGGTGACGCTGTGCAAAACCTCCGCCATCAAGCGCCCCAGGTCGGCGGCGGGATCGGCCGTCTCCAGGCGCTCCCAATCCACAGCCACCACGCCCCCGTCCCCGGGAAAGATAAAGTTGCTCGTCGTCGCGTCCCCATGGATGAGCGTCGGCGCAAAGTCTTGCATTTCCGGGCGATCAGCCCACCAGTCGATGGAGTGAAGCAGCCCCTCGCGCGTGATTGGATCGTCCTGTATCACGCCGTACTGGGACAGATCCTCGAGCACCTCGCGCGCATAAGCCGCCGCCGCTTCAAAATCGGCCGGCGTTTCGGGGCGCGCGCCGTTGCTGTGTAACGTAGCCAGGAGCGCCGCGACCTGCGACAGATTGACGCTCAATCTCCCCGGCCGGCTGCGGCGGACCGCAATGGCGTCCTCCAACGTCAGCCCATCCACGTACTCCAGGAACAGCACCCCCCGCCACACCGCCCAGGGCTGGATCGCGCGGGTGCCGCCGTCGGCCAATCCGGCGGCCCGGGCCTGTCGAATCATCTCGAACTCGCGGCGGGCGTGTTTCTCCGCCGAGTCACCGGTCTTGACCGAGTAGAACTTGGCCACAATCGCGCGGCCGATTGAGGTCTCCCGGTAGATATAGGTCGCCTGAGAGAGCCGCGCCGCCTCCCACATCGCCGGCCGTTCAACGTCCTCCCAGCGCGTCGCCAGATAATCGAGCACCGGATCGTCACCTGGCACCGTGAAGTAGTTTCCGCGCTGAATCTCCGGCACGTCGGCCGGCGGAAGCACCGGGGCCCGAGAAACCCCACCTTGATCGTGCGCCATTCACATCCCCTTCCATTCAATCAGAACACCAGGTAGACTCAATTTACCACATCCGGCCCACCCCGTCAACCCGGCGCATTCCCTCACATAAACAGATCAATTCGAGAGCGCCGCGTCCACGACGATCTCCAGATCGCGTCGCAGTTCCCGCTCGTAGAGGAGCGTGTTGTCCACTTGCCTGTCTGGAAAGGGGGTAGCAGCCACGAGCCTGGCCTCTTCCGGCAAGCGGAGCGCGATGCGCACCGGGCGGGCGCCGGTCCCCCCTTGCTTCTGGACGTACAGCCGGTAGCGCCATCCCCCGTCCCCAACCGCTTCCAGCACGCTCGCTGGCAGATCGTAGACGAAACGGGTCTCGACCCGCTCGCCGGGCGCCAGCACCAGGAAAGTCGCGAACACGGCACGGCCTCCCTCCCCGGGCAGGACCTCGGTCTCCCCGGCGCGATCCTGCCCTGTCAGGAGCAGGCGTCCCGGCACCGGATGGGGTGTTGCTTCGAGCAGACGGCTCCCCCCGGGCGCATAGACACGGACGTAATCCCAATAGCAGCGGGCCATCATCTGCTCGTAGGTCAGGTCGTAACGGGATTCGTGGCGGCAGGGGGCGCCGGTATCCGGCGCGCCGGTATCTGGCCCGTCGTGCCGGTGGGTGACGGTCAGCACGGCCCGGGGACGGTCCAGATCCCGGAGATCGACGGTGTAACTCAGGCGCTCGGTGACGTAGGGATTGACCTTGTTGAACCCCAGGTTGGCGTCGACGAGCATCAGGTAATCGCCCGGCCCCTCGTGGAGCGCGCCGTCCCAGCCCGCCCGGCGGAGCGCCGCGCCGCCAGCTGCGCCGCTAGCGGCGCGGTGAGCGGCGCCCTCGGCGGGCACGTAGACGAAGAGATGCCGCTCCTCCAACGCCTGTAACACCGCCCCGCCCAACGCCGCCAGGTCAACATCGCCGGCGCGGAGCCTGTTCACCACCGCCGTCAACAGGCGGCCCATGAAATCCTTGCGCTGCGCCCGCCACTCGACGGTCAGTCCCTGGCCCTCGGCGGGAGCCCACGATTGGCGCACCGCCTGGATCACGTTGTCGCCCGTCAACGGTTCGGGGTGCTCCAACACCGTCAGCGGCCCGAGGGCCTCCACGAGCAGCCGCAGCGTCTCCTGGTCGATTGCGACGACGCCGTCGAAAACGACGCCGTCGAAATCGACGCCGTCGGCCTCGACGTCGTAACGCAGGCGATAGAGTTGGAGTGCCATCTCGGCGGCGGTGGGGAAATCGGGGCTCCAGTTGCTGTCCCGGAACACCCACGGCACCGGCCCCATCACCTCGCGCATGGGCCGGGGCGCGACCGGGTAGGCCTTGGAGAAATCGTCGACGGCGTAACTGTCCTCGAAGGTCAGGTGGATCACCTCCCCGCCCGCTACGACGACCCGGGCGACGCCGCTGATGAAGCCGCCCGTCGGCCGCAACTCGTCGTCGTTCTGCACCAGGACCAGGTAGGTGCGTGGCCGGTCGCCGCCCAGGAGTTCCGGCAGCGCCATCGCCCCCTGGACACCGTTCTCCAACAACGGCAACAGCCGGTCGAGTTGAGCCACGCCCTCGCGCAACCGGGGCGACAGGTCACCGGCCCGGATGGCCTCGCGCGACTGCCGCACCCGTTCCAGCGTCGCCAACGCCCGCGCCAGATCGGGCCGGGCTGCCCGGAGCCCGTCCATCGCGACGGCGGGCGGGGCGTCCGCCAACCCGGCCAGCGGCTCGACCAGTCCCTCGCCGGCCGCCGTCAGGTCGAGCCCCATCTGCACGAGATGCGGGGCGGCCGCCAGGTCGGGCCCGTAAACAGGCATCCAACCCAGGCGCGGGGCCAACGCCAGGGGGAGCGCGAGTTCTGATTGTAACCCCAGCAGGTCGGCCCGCGTCTGGTGGAGCAGGGCCGCCGCCTCCTCCACGTCCCCACCGGCCCCCTGGGACAGCGTTTGCAGGGCCTCCAGGTCCGCTTCGAGCAGGGCCAGCCAAGCGCGGGCGCGGTTGACCCGGCTGTAACCCCAAACGGCGACGAGAAGAACCAACACCAAACAAACGATGGCAGTCCGACGTCTCACGTCCAACGTCCGACGTCTCATGTCCGATGTCTGACGTCCGACGTCCGATGTCCACAGGGCTGCGCCGAGGCCGAGGACGGCCCAGGTGAAGACGCCGGGTTTCTGGCCCAGGGCGATGGCGTCGGCCAGGCCGAAGGTCACCTGGGCCAGCAGTCCCAGGCCCAGCCCGGCGGCGAGGGCGGCGGCCCCTCCCAAGGGCCCGGCCCCATCGACGGCCCCACCAGCGGCCCCACCAGCGGCCCCATCGGCGTCCCCATCAGCAGGCAGCGACGTGCGCCGCCAGACCTGGGCCATCATCCACCCGAAGGCCAGCAGCAGCCAGGCGAAGGCCGCCAACCCCGGCAATCCCAGGTCCAAGCCAGTCTGGAGGAAGAGGTTGTGGGCGTGGGTCGCGTCGCGCCCGGCCGGGATGAGGAACGTGGGATAGCGGGCGTGGATCACGGGGAACAGTGTGTCGAAACCGATGCCGGTGAGGGGATGATCCTGGATGACGCGCAACGAGCGTCGCCAGATCTCGACCCGCCCGACCCAGCTGGTCTCCTCGGCCAGCGATTCCAGGTTGGGGACGCCGAAGAGGGCCTGGCCCACCCGGTCGGGGCCGTAATAGGCGAGCAACCCGATCCCCACCAGCAGCAGGACGAGGACCACCCGGCGGGGCCAACGACCCAGCGTCGCGCCGGACAGGAGCAGCGCCAGGCTCACGGCGACGCAGGCCATGCGGGATTGGGTCAGCAGCAGGGTGAAGGCGGTCAACCCCAGGACCGCCGCCAGGCCCAGCGTCCGGAGGACGTGAAGCCAGGCGGGCAGCGAGCGACGGCGCAAGGCGTGGAGCAGCAGAACGGCGGCGAGGGGGACGAACAGCGTCAGCGCGCCGGCGACCTGGTTGGCGTTGAACCCACGCTCCGCCCGGGGAATCCCCCGCAACAGCGTGGGCGCGCGCTCGTAGACGGCGGACAGAAACGGAAACAGCAGCGGCGATTTGCGACCGGCCCAGTGCGCGCCGACCAGGCTCGCCGCCGCCATCGCCGCGCCGCCCGCCAGGATCAATCCCGCCGCCAGCCACAGACCGCGCCGCGTGCGGATACCGTTGACCATGGCGTAGAAGAGGGCCACGCCCAGCAGAAGGCCGCACACCTTGGGCAGACTGCGGGCCGGATCGTAGGCGGCCGCCAGCCCGACGAGCGTCATGATCAACAGAATGAGCAACGGAACGTCCAACGGCGTGCGAACCGTCAAGCGCCCCTGCGCCAGCCAGCGGCAGGCCCACAACAGCGGGATCAGCCCCAGCAGCCAGGGCGCGACGTCGGGTTGGGGGAAGATCAGGAGCGGGGCCAGGAGCAGTAGCAGCAGAAGCTCGATGCGCGGCCACAGGCGACGGAGGGCGGATGGGCTAGCGGTCGTCATCTGGGGGCTATCCGTCATCGTCCGGCGCCTCGAACCAGCCGAGTTCCGCTAGCCCTTGCCGGGCCTGGGCGTTCCCCGGGTCCAGGGCCAACGCCTGCCGGTAGGCGGCGATGGCGTCGTGGTAGCGGCTCGCCTGGGCGTAGGCCCGGGCCAGGGGGAGCAGGCGGGACACGTCGTCTGGCGCCAGCGACGAGGCGCGCGCCAGGTGATCCAGCGCCTCGTCGTAGCGGGCCTGCTGCAGGAAACAGTCGCCCAGGAGCCCGTGGCCCCGCTCGGCCAACCGTGTTTCGGCGGCGGAGGCCGGGGACGACGCCTGGTCAGGCGGCAGCAGAGGGTCCAACCAATCCCGCGCCTCGTCACACGCGCCCTGTTCGGCGTATGCCTGCCCCAGGGCCATGCGGGCGGGGACGTAACCGGGGTCGACGCGCAGCGCCCACTGCCAATGGGGGAGCGCCGCCTCTGGCGCGTCCAACTTGTGGGCCAGCAGCCAGCCCATCCGGTAATGGGGGGCGGGATCGTCGGGCGATAACACCGCAGCCTGGCCGAAAGCCTCCAGCGCCGATTCCCACGCCTGGCGAGCCACGTAGACCTCGGCCCGCAGGAGATAGCGGCGCGGCGACACGGGCGGTTCCAGCGCGGCGGCCGATTCCAGCGCGGCGAGGGCGTCCGCCTCCTGGCCCAACGCGCTCAAGGCCCGGCCCAGGTAATAGTAGGCGTCGGCCGATTCCGGGTTAAGGGCCAGCGCCTGCTCGTATTGGGCCACTGCAGCGGCGGGATCACCCGCGCCCGCCAGCGCCAGCCCACGATGGATGAAGTACTCGTCGGCGCCGGCCGCCCGCCACTCCCGGAGCGCGCGCGTCTCCAATCCCCGCGCCGCCAACGCCTGCCCGCGCCGGAAACGGGCGACGACGTCGCCGGGCGATAGGGCCGCGGCCCGGTCGAGGGCGGCGTCCCGCGCGGGGGTAGCCTGCCACTGCTCGTAGACGGCGCCCAGGTTATAGTAGGCCTGCCCGTTGAGCGGATCCCAGGCCAGCGCTCGCTGGAAGGCCTGCCCCGCCCGGGCCGCCCGTTCTGTGCGGGCCTCTCCCCCCAGCCCCGGCGCGAGGAGCGCCCGGTTCAGCCGCAGCGAGCCGACGTTGTTGTAGATCACCGTCGCGAGGCCCGTCCGCAGCGGCCAGAGCAGGAGCAGGGCCAGACCGAGCGCGATCAAAACGCACCCCAGTCGACGTTTGAATTCGGATCTCGAATCGCGGATAGAGAATAACATCAGCCTGTGTTTGCTCTCACCATTTAAATACGCTATAATGAACGTGCTTCCCGGTTACTCCTGTTAGGAGTTACCAGTTGCCTCATCAACAACCGGAATTAGCCACGAATTTCACGAATTGACACGAATTTTGCTTTTCTATTCGTGAAATTCGTGCAATTCGCGGCAGAGAAAGCCTCAACTGCGTAACGCCTACCTGTAGTCAAATCGCCAGTCTCCCACTTGAGTGTTGCTGCACAAAATAAATAGGGAGTCAGACTGATATGCGTATCCAAAACAAATATCTGCCCATAAACCCTGATCTGGTCTGGGACTATGACATCCCCCCAGATGAGCAACAGAGCGAGGCCTTTCGGCGGTGGTACGTCGGCCGCGTGTTAACCCGGGGAGGCGCAGATGACATCCAGGAGATCAGTCTGGCAACGATTCACGCCTATCTCCCCCACATCTCCCTGCCGTCTCGTATTCGTCGCTTCTGGGAATGGTATTTCAGCTTAGCAGACGTGAGGGAGCGCCTTGGAACTACTGACAGATCTACAACGTAAAATCCTCAAGGTATCCGGATCACCTGCTCCTCCCGCAAACCGGCCGTGACCTCGGTCCACTCGTCGTTGGCGAGGCCGGTCTCGATCTCGACCCGCGTCACCTCGCCCTCCCCATCCTCGTCGAGCAATTCGACGTACCGCCGCCCGCCGATGGTCAGGATCGCGTCGGTGGGCGCGCGCAGCACGTCCTCCTTCGCCCGCCCGGCGATCGACACGTCCGCCCCCATGCGAATCGTCGCCGGCACGTCCTGCCCCTCGTCGAAGGCGATGGTCACCTCGTACGCCCGGCCGCCCTGCCAGATGGCGGCCTGGTCGACGATCTGCAGCACGGTCCCGCTGTAGGTCTGGTTGGGGTAGACGTCGAGCCGGATGGTCGCCCGCTGCCCCACGTGGATGCGGTCGACGTTCTCCTCCAGGATCGTGGCGACGATCCACAGTTGTGAAGGATCGGCGACGACACCGATGGTCTCGTAGGCCCCCACCTGGTCGCCGGGGCGCTTCTCGACGGAGACGGCGACGCCGGTGAGCGGGGCCGCCAGCAGCGTGTCGGAGAGCTGCGCCGTGGCCCAGTCCCGCTGCAAGCGCGCCCGCTCGACCTGTGTCCGCGCGATCGCCAATTCCAGTTCCTGCGCCTCCGCCTGGAGCGCCTGATTCTTCCGTTCGGCTCGCCGGGCCTCTTGCACCTGCGCCAATTGGGCCTGGGCCAGCTGGTAATTCCACTGATTCAGGCGCAACGTCCAGCTGTGCGCCTCCGTCTCCTCAATGGGCGCCCAATGGCGGGTGAGCGCCTGCTCGTAGGCCTCCTGGGCGTAGGCCAGTTCGACCCGCGCCCGCTCCACACCGATCTCGGCCGCCAACAACCGGGCGTCCAGGTCGGAAGGGGACGCCTGTTCCGTCTGCAACACCTTCAGTTGGAGCGCCCGCTCCGCCTGTTCCAGGTCGAACTGGGCCAGCAGGGCCGCCTTCTGCGCGCCGGGGGCGTCGAGTTCGGCCAGCAGCTCGCCCTCGGCCACCCGGTCGCCGGGCGAGACGTGGACCGCCTTCAGCGTGCCGCCGATGGGGAAGGCCAGCGTCGCCTCCTGCCGGGCCACGATCCGCCCCCGGGCCGCGATCGATTCGGCCACGTCGCCGGTGGTGACGGTGTAGGTCTCGCCCGGCGGCAGGCCCGGGGTGGGCGGCGGCGCGAAGGTGGGCGCCACGCCGGCCCCGGGCGGGCTGCAGGCGGCGCACGGAAGGCCCGCGAGAAGCAAGAGAAAGAGGAAGAGGCTGGGTAGGTGTCTTGACGTGTGGGAATGCGTTTCCGTTTTTGTATCTGCATTTTTAGTGTGTGGAATCAACGTGACGTCTCCGTCCCGCCGCCGTTGTGCTCGACCGGGCGCCGGTCTTTTTAAGCCCGGCCGAAGCCCAGCCAGCGTCCGATCTTCGATCGGGCGATCTTCGATCGGGCGATCCAGGAGGTGTGATTGCGTCCCCGCCCGTCGCCGTAGTATGAGTAATAGTAATAGTAGTACCCGTCCCCGCTGGGGGCCAGCCGGTTGAGCGCCACGCCCAGCACCTGGCTGCCCACGCTGGTGAGGCGTTCGAAGGCCTGGACGGCCGGCGGCCGGCGGGTCTCGCCGCTGTTGATGACCAGCAGCACGCCATCGACCCGCGTCGAGAGCACCGCCGCGTCGGTGACCGCCAGCACTGGCGGGCTGTCGAGGATGACGACGTCAGCCTGCTCCTGGAGCCAGGCGAGGAGATCGGCCATCCGTTCCGAGGCCAGCAGTTCGGCCGGGTTGGGGGCCTGGGCGCCGGCGGTGACGATCCGCAAGCCCGGCACGCCGGTCTCGCGGATCGCGGTCGCGCGCGCCTCCGGTGAGAGGAGCGCGTCCACCAGCCCGGGTGCTTTGCTCACGTCGCAGGCGCGGTGCACGCGGGGATGGCGCAGGTCGGCGTCGACCAGGATGACCGACTTGCCGCCCTGGGCGATGACGGCCGCCAGGTTGACCGACGTGAAGGTCTTCCCCTCGGTGGGCAGGGGGCTGGTGACCAGGAGCGTGCGCACGGGACGGTCGAGGCTGGAGAACTCGAGGCTGGTACGCAGGTTGCGAAAGGCCTCGGCGATGGGCTGCAGGGGCTGCTCGGCCACGAGCAGTTTCGCGTGCCCGTTGGCCTGCTCTTTCAACCGGGGGAGCGCGCCGAGCACGTTGGTCGGCAGGGTCTGCTTGACGTCGTAGGGAGTCTTGATCGTGTCGTCCAGGTATTCGAGCAGGAAGGCCACGCCGACGCCGATCATCAGCCCGGTGGCCGCGCCGAGAAGCGTGTTCTGCAGCGCCCGCGGCCCCACCGGCGCCGTGGGCGGTTCGGCCGGCGAGTAGACGGAGATGACGTCGGTGTACCGGGCCATCGCCATGCGGAACTCCTCGGCGCTGGTGAGGAGCACCACCAGCCGGGTCTGGTCGCGCGTCAACTGGCTCTCCAGGCGCGCCCGCTCCATGCGCACAAAATCAGAAGCGCCGTTGTCCGGATCGCCCAGCGAGGCGATCTCCGCCTGGGTGCGGGCGATGTCCTCCTCCAACGTCGCGATCTTGGCCTCCAACTGATCCAGGTCGGCCTGGTAACGCGCCCGCTGGCGGCCTTTCTCCCGCTGGATGAAGGTCTGGGCGGTGGTCTCGACCAACGCCTGGGCCAGCGCCGGATCGTGGGCCTCGGCCGAGATGCGGATCAGTTGGGTGTCGCGGATCTGCTCGACGGTGAGCATGTTCTGCAGCTGACCGGCGCTCATCGACAGGCCCAGGGCGGCCGCCACCTCTCGCAACAGCACGGGGGCCTGCATCTGCTCGACGTAGGTCGAGGCGACCATCTCGCTGGTGCGCATCAGTTGGTAGATATCGCCCGGCCGCTCGCCGCCCAGGCTGATCTCCAGCGTCGTCGAAGCTCGGTAGACCGGGGCCGCGGTGGCGCTGGTGTAAAAAGCCGCCCCGCTCCCCAGAACGGTGGTCAGAACGATGATCCAGAGGTGCTTCCAGACGACGGTAGCGTATTGTCGTAGTTCCATTGGGTGTTGCCTTTCGGTTAAGGGTTAAGGGTTAAGAATTCAGGATTAAGAATTGAGGATTGAGACTGTCTTCCTCATACGGGCGTGAATGGATATGATAACGCCATTGTCAAATCGCGTCAAGCCAGTTCTTAATTCTTAATTCTCAACTCTCAGTTCTTAATTCTCACCTCTCAATTCTCAGTTCTTAATTCTCAGTCCTCAACCCCCAACCGCCCCCGAATCGTAGCGATGACCTTGTTCAAATCGTGCACGATACCATCGAGTGGCTGGACTAAATCGTCGAACAAGTCGGGCGCGATGTAGTCGACGTCGCGGGCGTAGAGGAGGTGGCTCTTGACCTCGTAGGCGGAACCACGGCTGTTGTAGTAGAAGCGCAGTTTGTCGCGGTAATGATAGCGCCCAAAGGCTTCGGCGACGTTGGCCGCGATCGAGACCGCCGCCCTGCGAAGCTGTGAGGTCAAGCCATACAACTCATGCTTAGGAAAGGACGACGTGATCTTGTGAATTTTCACTGCCAGCGCGTGTGCTTCCTGCCACAAAGGCATCTCTTCGAAAGACTTGTAGCTCATTTTTCAATCCTCAGTTCTTGATCTTTAGCTCTCAGAATAGGTTCAGAATTAAGCATTAAGAATTGAGAATTAAGAATTGAGAATTGAGAATTAAGAATTAAGAATTAAGAATGTCGCCTCAATCCAATCCCTTAGTTCTCAGTTCTTAATCCTTAGTCCTCAGTTCTTAATCCTTAGTTCTCAGTTCTTAATCCTTAGTCCTCAGTTCTTAATCCTTAATCCTCAATCCTCAGCCCTCAATCTCACTTCTCAGCTCACACACTTTTCGTCTCGGCAAATGCCTTTCGAAACGTATCTACTAAATACAAAGCCGGGCGATACCTCGGCAGAATGTCCTGCAGCTTGGCCTGGATTTGCTCTCTGGATCCAAGTCGCACCAGCGCCTCCAATTCCTCTAAATGTCGCGCCAGTGGGTCGCTTCTCCAGGCGTGATTGCCGTAGGCCATCAAGATCTTTTGACATTGCGTACAGCGCGGTTTCTCTCCCTCGGCGAACAGTTCCTCGCTCAGCTTCTCTCCCGGTCGCGGGCCGGTGAACGCGATCTCGATATCCCGCCCTGGCTCGAACCCCGAAAGCCGGATCAACTCATTCGCCAGTTCCACGATGCGCACCTGCTCTCCCATATCCAGCACGAAGATCTCTCCCCCTGCGCCCAGCGTCGCCGCCTGAATCACCAGTTGCACCGCCTCCGGGATGGTCATAAAAAAGCGCTCCATCCGGGGATGGGTCACCGTGATCGGCCCACCATTCGCGATCTGCCGCTGAAACAGGGGGATCACGCTGCCGCGACTGCCCAGCACGTTGCCGAAGCGCACCGCCGTGTAGACCCGCCCCTCGCGCCGGGCCACGTCCTGCACCAGCATCTCCGCCAGGCGCTTGGTGGCCCCCATCACGTTGACCGGGTTGACCGCCTTGTCGGTGGAGATGAGGACGAAGCGGGCCACGCCGCTTTCGAGCGCCGCCCGAAGCAGCGCCCGCGTGCCGAAGACGTTGTTGGAGACCGCCTCCGCGACGTTCTCCTCCATCAACGGCACGTGCTTGTGAGCCGCCGCGTGGAACACTACCGCCGGCCGATGGCGCTCGAAGATCCAGTGCAGGCGCTGCTGATCCCGAATATCGGCGATGACGGGGACTGTATCCAAGTCGGGCAACCGCTCTGCCAGCTCCCGCCGAACGTGATAGATGCTGGTCTCCCCGTGACCCAACAGCAGCAAGCGCCGCGGCCCGTAGGCCCCAATCTGCCGGCACAGTTCCGCACCGATGGATCCCCCGGCCCCGGTGACCAGCACCACCCGATCCCGAAAATGATGCCCCGTACCCGCGCCGTCGATCTGCACCGGGTCCCGGCGCAGGAGATCGTCGATGCCCACCTCCCGCACCGCCTGGACGCTCACCTGACCAGAGATCAGTTCATAGATACCGGGGATAGTCTTGTAGGCCACCCCCGCGCGCTGGCAGATTTCGACCACGTCCCGGATGGCCTGGCCCGGCGCCGTGGGCATGGCGATGATCACCTCTTCGACGCGCTCGTCGCGCACCAGTTGGGGAATGCACGCCCGCGAGCCGAGGACCGGCACGCCGTGGATCCGGAGCCCCTGCTTGGATGGATCATCGTCGAGCAGGCCCACGGGAAGCAGGCCCACGCCCGGGTTTTCCTGCATCTCGCGCACGATCATGGCCCCCGCCTCTCCGGCGCCCATCACCAGGACCCGCGTGGGGGAATCCTGCGAGCACTTGAGAGGATTTTCATCCCGATTGAACGGGCCAAGCAGCTGGCGTCCAGCCAGCGCACGCACGAAGAAGCGCATGCCGCCGGCGAAGAGAAAGCTAAGCAGCCAATCTATAACGGAGATCGAGCGCGGCATCGGGCGGAAATCGAACAACAAGGAGAACGGCGAGTACAGCGCCAGCGACGTCAGCGCGATACCGGCGAGCGCCGCGAGCCAGAGCGCCAGGAGCTCTCTCGCGCTGGCGTAGAGCCAATAGCAGCGGTAGAGACCAAACAGGTAGAAGACGAGCGGTTTGACGAGCGCGGACAGCGCCACGTAGATGAGGAGCGTGGACGTGTACGGCCTCAGCCCATCCACGTCCAGCCGCAGCGCGAAACTGACAAAGCCAGCCAGGGCCATCAACAACACATCGGCCAGAAAGAAGTAGCGGTTGCGGGGAAATGGCAGTGTTATGGAAACCCTCGGTTTGTCTTTCATCACTTCACGCCTCTCCGTTTGTATCATTTTAGTTTTGGGCTCTCTGCTAGTTCGCGTGCTCGGTTCAGCAGACGGTGGTTTTTTGCCACGAATTACACGAATTGCACGAATTTTCACCTATCTCTCATCTCTTCAAGTAAGGGCATCCCTCAACACGGCGCACACCCGATCGACCTGTCGCTCCTCCATCACACCGGAAAACGGCAGCGCCAGACACGTGTCTCCCGCCATCTCCGTCACAGGAAAGCGCCCTCTCTGATAACCAAAACGCTCCCGATAGAAAGGCTGCAGGTGGATGGGCGTAAAATAGGGCCGGGACGGGATTCCCCGCGCCTTCAACGCTTGCATCACCCGATCCCGCCCCATCGCTGGCGCGATGCAGCCCATCGCTGGCGCGATGCGGACCACGTAGACGAACCAGCTCATGCGCGTGGTGCTCGGCGCGACGTAAGGAACCTGTATCCCCTCGACCCCCGCCAGCCGCTGCTTGTACCACCCGGCGACCCGCTCTCTCTTTTCCAGCAATTCCTCGATGCGCTTGAGTTGCGAGAGCCCCAGCGCCGCGCTCATCTCGTCCAGCCGGTAGTTATAGCCCAGGCGGGTGTGGTTGAGCCAGGCGTCGAAGACGTCGCGCCCCTGGTTGCGCAGCGAGCGAAAGAGCGCGGCCCAATCGTCTCGGTCGGTGACGATCATGCCGCCCTCGCCGGCCGTTATCTGCTTGTTGGGATAGAAGGCGAAGACCGCCGCATCCCCCAGCGTGCCCGCTGGCCGGCCCTTGTACGTGGCCCCGATGGCCTCGCACGAATCCTCGATCACCCATAAATCGTGCTCGACGGCGACCGCCCGGATCGCGTCGTAGTCGGCCGGCTGGCCAAAGGCGTCGACGGGCAGGATGGCTTTCAAATGGCGAGAGGCGCATTGTGAATTGCGAATTGCGGGGGGGAGCCAGCGTTTTGCGGCGTCGCCACCACGGGAAAGATGGTCGGCAGCTTGGGCGACCTGGGCGGGATCGATGTTGAGGGTCTGGGGGTCGACGTCGACGAAGATGGGGATGGCGCGCTCGAAGAGGACGCAGTTGGCGGAGGCGATGAAGGAGAAGGGGGTGGTGATGACCAGGTCGTTTTCCTCAATCCCGGCGGCGATGACGGACAGGTGCAGGCCGCTGGTGCCGGAATTGACGCCCACGGCGTGCCGGACGCCAACAGCGGCGGCGAAGGCTTCCTCGAAGGCCACGAGCTGGGGGCCGAGGCTGAGATAGCGGGTTTCGAGCACGTCGTTGACGGCCGCGACGTCGGCAGCCGTCAGATCGGGGGAGGACATCGGGATGCTCTCTGCACATAGATTCTCTCGCTTCAAAATTAACACTCCCTCTCTTCTCGTCAAGCGCTTAAAAACAGCGATTAGTGATCTCTCCCTGATTGACTGACATATCTTGCTGGGACACTGATTTTCACAGATCAAGGTGTAAGATCGGTGTAATGTGGGCGTTCAGATCGCCCGCGCCCAACACCCCAGCCAGGCTTGCCAGGGAGGCGAGCGTACAATGGGGGGCGTGATGGGACGTGGGCGGCTCCAAATGCGCGTATTCCGCGCCGGGCCGCCGCACCCACACGGTGTACATACCCGCCCGGCGCGCGCCCAGGAAATCCTTGAGCGGATTGTCGCCCACGTAAATCGAGCGCGGGGCCTCGACCGCCAACCGATCCAACACCGCCTCAAAGGGCGTCGGGCTGGGTTTCCAGACCTCCCGTCCCCACCGGTCAGAGAAGACGACGGCGTCAAAATAGGGGGCCAGGCCCAGGGCCGACAGTTTGCGCCGCTGCACGGCCAGGTAACCATCGCTGACCAGGCCCAGCCGATAGTTATCGCGAAGCGACGCCAGCACCCCCGGCGCCTCGGGGAACGGCGTCAGCACAGGTTCGTGCGCCCGGTAGACCCGTACCAGTTGCGGCGTCAGGCCGTCGTCGGCCGGCAGGCTGTGCTCCTCCAACCAGTGATCGAACGTATTTCCCCGCACACCCAGATCAAATAGCTGCTTCAACTCGGTGAATCCCTGCTCCGATGGGATACCCAGCTCCGCCTCGGCCCAGGCGGCCACAGCCTGGAATCCGCTGAGCACATAGTCTCGCTCGGGATACAGGGTGTCGTCCAGGTCAAAGACGACGGCGCGCCACGGGCCCACCATCAGGCTTGCCTCCAGGAAAAAGAGCGGCGCGCCATCTGCTCACGTTCGGCCTCGGTCAGAAAAAGAGAATCGTCGCACCGGGTCAGGTAGAGGCCGACCTGGTAACTGCCTAACGGTGGAAGGTCTAGAGGCACACCTGCCGCCCGCGCCAGCAGCCAGCGGGGATAATCGGCGCCGGCCGCGACGCCCAACGGCGCGCCGCCCCCGAAACGGGCGTTGATCTCGGTGAAATAGGGCACGCCATCAGAAGATGGCGCACGGTCCTTCATCATACACTGCACGGTGATGGGGCCGACGGCGGGCAGCGCCCGGGCGATCCGGACGCAGGCCTCGGTGATATTGGGGTCGTAAATCGTGACCCCCTTGGCGACCTCGCCCCAGCGCACCTCGATCCGTTGGCGGGATACCACGGCCAACACCTCACCCTCCAGGTCGCAGACGACGTCGTTGGTGATCTCGGGACCGGGCAGGTATTCCTGGACGATGGGATCAGGCACGTACTCGGAAAAGAAGGCTAAAGCGCGGGCGTCCCGGACCTGGAACGTGTTCTGGGCCGCGCTGCCAAAGCGGGGCTTGATGAACAACGGGTATTCAGCCTTCTCGGGGTCCAATTGGCTCGGCAGCCAGGAGCGGGGCGTGGGCAGGTTCAGGCGCTCGAAGAACGCGGCGGTCGCCCGCTTGTCGGCGGTGAGAGCGGTCGCCTCTGCAGAGACCACTGCCAGGCGCGCGCCGGTGGCTTCCAGCTCTTCCCGGTAGCGGGCCAGGACGGGGATGTCGGGATCGATCAGGGGAAAGACCAGGCCGACCCCCTCGCGGCGGCAGATCTCGACCAGCGCCGGGACGTAATCGGGCACGGTGAGACGGGGGACGATGTAGGGCCGGTCGGCCACCTGGAGGGCCGGGGCGAGCGGATCGATGTCCACCGCGACAATGCGCCCGTCCAGTTCTAATGATTGGTAGGCGCGGCGAAACGCACGCAGCAATTCGACCCGGCGGCCGGCGCTGGTAAAGAGGACGTTGATATCCTTAGTCTGTTGTCCCAAAGAACTCCTCCATCGTGGCGTGACCTGGCTGGCGAATACCCTCGCGTAAGAGCACCTTCCACGCCGTGAGGGTCAGTATCTTGAGGTCCAGCCACAGCGATTGGTGATCCACGTACCACACGTCCAGGGTACATCCTTCGACGGGCTCAAGACATGCTTTTCCCCCCGCGTGAGCGAACGAGCTGCCCGTTTTGACCTCAAGAGTTGGGCATGATATAATCAGTTTGCGGGCCGGAACACGATCCGCAAAGGAGGAAAAAGCATGAAAGCCAATGTAAACACCCTCCCACGCTGGGAGATCGATCAGTTGTTTAAACTTGGACAAAGACGACCCGGTTTGCTTGAACATGCCGTTCACCGCCTGGTACAAGAAGATCAAGAGATCCGCTGGTCTGTGATCGTGGGCGCATATCAAGACGGGCAGATCAATCTGGGCAAAGCCGCCGAATTGCTGGGCTCGACCGAACTTGAACTGCGTGATCGCTTTATCGAATTAGGCATACCACTCCGTGTTGGGTCTGCCGATCTGGCCGAAGCTCGAGCTGAAGTCAAAGCGATACGTTCCTGGTTCGCCAAAACCGCAGTCGAGGATCGTGCATGATGATCACCCTGCTGGACAACACGGTGATGTCCAACTTGGCCGTGGTGCAGCGCCCCGATTTGCTTCGCATCGCCTTTGGCGATACTTTGGCCACGCCACAGCAGGCTTTCGACGAATTGGAAGCCGGTGTGCGAGTGGGCAAGTTGCCTGCTCTTGACTGGCACTGGCTGCCGATATGGACATTGGATGCCGTGGAGATGGCCCCCACTTGATTCCAGATCTTGCTTCTCCCCACCACGCTACCCCAGGAACTCTTTCATTGTCGCCTGTCCCGGCTGATTGATCCCCTCCCGTTTGAACACTTGCCACACGGTCATCCCCAAAATCTTCACGTCCAGCCACAGCGATTGGTGATCCACGTACCACACGTCCAGGGCGAATTTTTCCTCCCAGGTGAGCGCATTGCGCCCGTTGACCTGCGCCCAACCGGTGATGCCCGGCCGCACCTCGTGGCGGCGCGCCTGCTCGGGTGTGTAACGCTTCAGGTACTGCACCAGCAGCGGGCGTGGGCCGACCAGGCTCATCTCGCCCCTGAGCACGTTGAACAGCTCGGGCAGCTCGTCGAGGCTCCAGCGGCGCAAGAAGCGGCCAAAGGCGCTGAGCCGTTCGGCGTCGGGGAGCAGGTTGCCTTGGGCGTCACGGGCGTCGGTCATGGTGCGGAATTTGTACAGAGTGAAGGGCTCGCCGCGCAGGCCGGGGCGTTGCTGGCAGAAGAGGACCGGTGCGCCAAGTTTGAGGCGCACCAGGAACGCGAGCAGCGCCAGAAACGGCGCGAGCAGGAACAGCAGCAACAAACCACAGCCCAGATCGAACGTGCGTTTGCCACAGCGACGATACATACTCGGGATACCCTCACTCCCCTCTTGACGTCCCAGGGACAATGCTCAATCCCTCCTCGTCCACGAAAGCCTCATAGTCACACAAGTGTGCATCTACATCCTCTTCGAGATAGTCAACCCGCTTCGATTCAAGTCCTCCGGCAAAGGCGACGACGCCGCGCAAAATCACACGGTCGGGCATAACAAAGCCGCTATAGGCCCCCGTTTCGCTTCGCGCCAGGTCACCGCGCCAGCAGAGAGTCACGTCCGGATCCGGAACGTCAGCCAGGACGCTGTCTGTTGGAAGTACTGCTCCGCCCGCCGGCTCACGTCCAGGGCCAGAGCGAGCTTCTCACGCGTCCCCCAGGCCAACCACGCGATCACGACGACGAGGAAAATCAGCACGATCCTGGAAGCATACGGCCGGCGCCGCTCAAATGAGCGGCTAGCCCTGTATCCCCGTTCGACCAGCAGGCCGAGCAAAAGCGCATAGAAGGGAGAGGAACTGTAGGTGTAAAGCTCGCTCATATGGCCGGTCAAAACGACCGGAAACATGCCGGCCAGGATCAACAGACCCAGACCAGCGATGGCTGCAATACCTGTCGGCCCGGTCTCCAAGTCCGACCTGCCGTCCGAGCTTTGCCGGCCCAGGCCCGGCAGCCCGACCAGACTCAGGAGCCCCAGGCCCAGCGTCAAAAACGTCGAAACGACGATGCGGGCCGGTTGAAGGTGGGGAAAAAGGTCGAGCGCATAGATCAGCCCGCCCGCTAATCGGGCCACGTTCTTGACGACCGGAACGACGCTGAAACTCAGGCTGTACCGGTCTCCCGGATTGCCAAAGGTCGCCCCGCTGACCAGCCTCAGCCCCAGGTACGCGAGCAGAGCCACAGCGATGGCAGAGTAGGAGACGACGAGAGTACGCCACCCGGCCCAGCGCCTTTCC
>DSAR01000173.1 GCA_011046405.1 Chloroflexota bacterium
CCGGTCATCTCGGTGGCGATCGAGCCTCGAACGGCTGCGGATCAGGATCGCCTCGAGGAGGGTCTGAAGCGCTTGGAGGAGGAGGACCCCACCTTCGTGGTGCGGATCGACGAGAACACCGGACAGACGCTCATTTCTGGGATGGGAGAGTTACATCTCGAAATACTGACCGATCGGTTGCTGCGGGAGTTTGGCGTCGAGGGTCGGGTGAGTCGTCCGCGTGTCACCTACCGGGAGACGATTACCTAAGAGGCTGAGGCTGGATCTGTCTTCGATCGCCAATCAGGTGGTCGGATGCACTTCGCCCGGGTTCGCTTAGGTTTGCGCCCTTTGCCCAGCGGGGAGGGAATTCGCTTTGTCGACCAGACGGAGCCGGATCTCTTGCCCGGCGTGTACGTGCAAGCTATCGAGCAGGGGGCGCGCGAGGCAATGGAGAGCGGGGTGCTGGCCGGTTACCGCATCGTAGACGTCGAGCTTCGTTTACTGAGCGCGACGATGAATCCAGACACCTCCTCGGATTTAGCTTTCCGGGTGGCAAGTATTGAGGCCTGTGGTCGAGCCCTGGAGATGGCCGAGCCCGTTTTGTTGGAACCGGTGATGGATTTGGAGGTTATCGTGCCAGATACGTACACCGGTGAGGTGATGGGGGATTTGAACGCTCGCGGCAGCGAGATCAGAGAGGTTGCGTCTCGATCTGGGAATATACAGGTAGTGCGGGCATATGTTCCCCTGGCCAAGATGTTTGGTTATGCAACCGCCCTGCGCAGTTTGACGCAAGGACGGGGGAATTTTACGATGGAATTCGATCATTACGCTGAAGTAGATCAGCAACGGATGGACGCCATTTTGAATGGCGGAGGCTGGTAGGCAAAATCACTATTTGCTAATTGAAATTGCTCGAAAGGAGTGAGACATGGCAAAAGAAACTTTTGATCGTACGAAGCCACATCTCAATGTGGGGACGATCGGTCACATTGATCACGGCAAGACGACCCTTACCGCGGCTATTACGAGGGTGCTTTCCCTGAAGGGTCTGGCCGAGTATAAGGCATATGATGACGTAGCGAAGGCTGACGCGAAGATGTTCCGTCGTGACGCGACGAAGATCCTGACCGTGGCCATCGCTCACGTCGAGTATGAGACGGAAAACCGTCACTATGCACACATCGACTGCCCCGGTCACCGGGACTATATCAAGAATATGATCACCGGTGCGGCGCAGATGGATGGGGCCATTCTGGTGGTGTCGGCCGCGGATGGCCCGATGCCCCAGACGCGGGAGCACATACTGCTGGCTCGCCAGGTCAACGTGCCCGCCATCGTCGTCTTCTTGAACAAGGCAGACTTGATGGACGACCCCGAGTTGTTGGAGCTGGTCGAGCTGGAGTTGCGGGAGTTGCTCGATGGACACGGCTTCCCCGGGGATGAGATTCCCATCGTGCAGGGCAGCGCGCTCAATGCGTTGCAGAGTGAGAATACAGACCCCGATGCGCCGGAATATGCGTGCATTTGGGAATTGATGCGCGTGGTGGATGATTACATTCCCGAACCGGAGCGCGACGAAGATCTGCCCTTCCTGATGCCGATCGAGGACGTCTTCTCGATCAAGGGGCGTGGTACTGTGGTGACCGGGCGTGTCACGCGAGGTCGTATGGTGCCGATGACCGATGTCGAGATTGTAGGCTTGCAGGACGAACCGGTTTCCACGGTCGTGACCGACATGGAGATGTTCCGCAAGAAGCTGACTGAGGTCTTGGCGGGCGATAATGCCGGCTTATTGCTTCGCGGCATCAATCGAGATGACGTGCAGCGCGGTCAGGTCGTCGCGGCGCCGGGCAGCATCCAACCCCACAAGTCGTTCATGTGTGAGGTGTACGTGTTACAGAAGGACGAGGGAGGACGGCACAAGGCCTTCTTCACCGGCTATCGTCCCCAGTTCTACATTCGAACGATGGATGTGACGGGAGAGATTGCTCTACCGGAGGGTGTGGAAATGGTGATGCCGGGTGATCGGGTGAACTTGCGAGTCGATTTGATCGAACCGGTCGCTATTGAGGAAGGGTTCCGCTTCGCGGTCCGCGAGGGTGGTCTGACGGTAGGCGCGGGCGTCGTCACCGAGATTTTGGACTAGGTGCTAGTATATGGCTAAGCAGAAGATCCGCATTCGGTTGAAAGCCTACGACCATCGCGTGCTTGATGAGTCGGCTAAACGTATCGTGGAGACAGCGGAGCGTACTGGCGCTACCATCGTGGGGCCGGTGCCTTTGCCAACGCGAATCGAGCGCTTTACGGTTCGTCGATCAACTTTCATTGACAAGGATTCGCACGAGCATTTCGAAATCCGCACCCACAAGCGCTTGATCGACGTCGTCGAGCCAGATAACAAAACGATCGATTCCCTGATGCGGTTGAATCTGCCGGCTGGTGTCGATATCGAGATCAAACTTTAGGTAAAATCGAGCGGGGCGGTTATGCGGAGGAGGGAGGAGCATGTATGGCTCTCTCCTCCGAATTGTCCTGGCGTGGGGATGATGCGGCTTTGTACGATGCTGGCAGTCCCTTGGGAGGTGTGATGTGAAGGTGATTTTGGGCAGGAAGGTCGGTATGACGCAGGTCTTCAACCAGAACGGCGAGGCTGTTCCGGTGACTGTGATCGAGGCAGGTCCCTGTTACGTCACCCAGGTGAAGACGGTTGAGCGTGATGGTTACAACGCGATCCAAGTGGGGTTCGAGGAACAGAAGAAGCCCCAACGGATGAGCAAAGGGGAAAAGGGGCATCTGTCTCAGATTGGCGTGCCCATGTTGCAGCACTTGCGTGAGTTCCGACTGCGCGAAGAAGAAGAAATAGAGCTCGGTGAGCGCATTCTGGTGGACGTTTTTGAGGTTGGTGAGCGGGTAGACGTCGTCGGGACATCGAAAGGGCGCGGTTTTGCCGGCGGCGTCAAGCGTTATGGATTCCGCGGCGGCCCCAAGACGCACGGGCAGTCAGACCGTTGGCGAGCGCCCGGTTCTATCGGCGGCGGCACCGGGCAAGGACGCGTCTGGAAGGGGCAGCGGATGCCCGGTCGCATGGGCGGCGTTCGAGTGACTGCCCAGAACGTGCGCGTCGAAGTTGTCGATCCAGAACGCAATTTATTGGCTGTCCGGGGGAGTGTGCCCGGCGCCAAGGGTGGGCTGTTAGTCATCGAGCGAGCTCGCAAGTCTAAAGAGTTGACGAAGAGACGGGGCGAGCAAGGGTGCTGATGGTGGATTTTCAGGAGAGGGTTATGGTCACAGCAGTGTACAATACTAAGGGAGAACCGGTCGGTGAGATCGAGTTGCGTTCCGACATTTTTGAGTCTTCCATCAATGTACCGTTAATGCACCAGGCGTTTGTTCGCCAGATGGCAAATAGCCGTCAGGGTACACACAAGGCGAAATCGCGGGGTGAGGTGAATCGTACGAAGTCAAAATGGTATCGCCAGAAGGGGACCGGCCGGGCTCGTCATGGGAGCCGTAACGCCAACTTATTTGTTGGTGGTGGGGTCGCCCATGGTCCCACACCGCGCAATTATGTAAAGAGGATGCCGCGCAAGATGCGGCACGCGGCGATCCGTTCGGCGCTCTCGGTCAAAGCGCTGGATGAACAGATCGTGGTTTTGGACGCTTTGGAAATGGCAGCCCCCAAGACGAAGGAAATCGCATCTATGTTGGGTGGTTTGGGTTTAGACGTCAACAAGGGCAAGACCCAGGTGTTGATTTTACTGCCTGAGGGAAGCGATATGGTAGAGAAATCGGCGCGTAATTTACCGAGCGTGAAGACCCTACGAGCTAATTATCTAAATATTCGGGATTTATTACAATGCGATCACGTGCTAATGCCAATCAGTGCATTAGAAGTGATCGAGGAAATGTTGGGATAGGTGTATGATGGACCCCTACGAGATTATCATTCGGCCAATCGATACAGAAAAGTCACGCTTTCAATCTTCGGAACTGGGTAAGTACACGTTTGAGGTGCACCCTGGCGCGAATAAAATTGAAGTTAAGCAGGCCGTTGAGGAAATCTACGGGGCGGACGTGATATCGGTCAATATGCTGATTATGCCGGCGAAGATCAACCGGCATGGACGTCGTCTCGTAACCCGCCGCCGGGCCTGGAAAAAAGCTGTGGTTACGGTGGCGGCAGGCCAGCGACCAGATGTATTTGAGGGAGTGTAGTGAATTATGCCGGTAAAGAAGTATAAGCCAACGTCGCCTGGCCGGCGTGGTATGACAGGTTCAACGTTTGAAGAGGTGACACGATTAAAGCCAGAGCGTAGTTTAGTCCGTCCGTTGCGTAAACGAGCCGGTCGTAATGTGTACGGTCGTATCACGGTGCGGCATCGGGGGGGCGGGCATAAACGACAATATCGCGTCATCGACTTCAAACGGGATAAAGAGGGTATTCCTGCGCGCGTGGATAGCATTGAATACGATCCAAATCGTTCGGCCCGTATCGCATTACTGGTCTACGCCGATGGCGAGAAGCGCTATATTATCGCGCCGTTGGGCCTGCAAGTGGGTGACGTGGTGAGGAACGGTAGCGGGGCGGAGATTCGGGCGGGAAACGCCTTGTCATTGGAACAGATTCCCCTCGGCACGATGGTTCATAATATCGAGTTGCAGGCCGGGCGCGGTGGTCAGATTGCCCGTTCTGCCGGTACGTCGGCCCAGGTGCTGGCCAAGGAAGGGAATTACGTGACGTTACGCCTGCCAAGTGGCGAGGTGCGCCTGGTGCGCAAAGAGTGCATGGCCACGATTGGACAGGTCGGTAACGTGGATCATGGCAACGTGAAATTGGGCAAAGCCGGTCGAAAGCGTTGGCGGGGATTTCGTCCGGCGGTGCGTGGTTCGGCTATGTCGCCTCGTGATCACCCCCATGGCGGCGGCGAGGGACGCACGCCCATTGGTATGCCGAGTCCCAAGACCCCCTGGGGGAAGAAGACATTGGGTAAGAAGACGCGGCGCAACAAGGCGACAGAAAAGTATATTGTGCGTCGGCGCGGTAAGCGGCGGCAATAGAGTTGGGGGGATTAACAAATGTCACGATCACCATTGAAGAGACCTATACCGTTCGTAGAACCTAAGCTGTTGGCCAAGATTGAACGATTGAACAAGTTAGGCGAGAAGCGCCTGATTCGTACCTGGTCCAGGGCTTCTACGATCTTTCCGCATATGATTGGGCATACGATCGCCGTTCACGACGGACGGCGTCACGTGCCGATTTATATCACCGAGGATATGGTGGGGCATAAGCTGGGAGAGTTTGCGCCTACGCGTACCTTCCGTGGACACGTTTTGGCGCGGGAGAAGAAGAGCCGCGTGCAGATGGTTTAGGGAGGAGAGGAGTAGGCTGATGAATGATAAGATAAGAGCCCAAGCTAAACACGTACCGATGTCGCCGAGGAAGGTGCGACGCGTGATCGACGCCGTGCGCGGCAAGCACGTAGAAGAGGCGCTGGAAATGTTGTATTTTTTGCCCCATGCTGCAGCACGTCCGGTAGCCAAGCTCATTCGCTCTGCAATGGCGAACGCGGAGGAGAATTTGGGTATACCGGTTGACGATCTATACATTGCGAGCATCATGGCCGATGACGGTCCCGGTGTCTCGCCAGGCAAGGGATGGCGGCGTCGATTTGGCGGTCGCGGTCGCTGGCGGCCGATTCGCAAGCGTTCCTCTCACATCACCGTTGTACTCGAGGAGCGTTTGTAGACTGATTTGCATTGCAGATGCCCTTGGGCGCCCTGTGTGGGTGTTAGAATCTTTAAGGACGTTGTCTGTGGATCTGCAATATTTTTTTGAGGAGGCGTGTTTTGGGACGCAAGGTTCACCCCTATGGTTTCAGGCTCGGCGTGATTCGAGATTGGAAGGCTCGATGGTTTGCGGAGGGCGAGGAGTACGCGGATTTACTGCACGAAGATATCATGATCCGTCAGTACGTTAATGAGGAAGTGGGACACGCTGGTATTTCTACTGTAGAGATAGAGCGATTTCCCAATCAGGTTTCTGTGCTGGTGCATACAGCCAAGCCGGGCGTCGTCATTGGCCGTCGTGGCGCCGTGGTCAAAGATTTGCGTAAGGGTCTGGAGTCTCTGACCGCTAAGCGCGTTTCTGTAGATGTGCAAGAGATCGATCGAGCCGAGATGGACGCTAAACTGGTGGCGGAGAATGTCGTCTCTCAGTTGGAGCGACGGATCTCCCACAGCCGGGCGATGAATCGGGCTATCCAAGGCGTGTTGCGGTCCGGCGCCCAGGGTGTCAAGATAGTGTGTAAGGGACGTCTCTATGGGGCCGAGATGGCGCGGCAAGCATGGGAACGCGAGGGGCGTGTGCCACTACAGACGTTGCGTGCAGATATTGACTATGCCCAGGACGAGGCGCATACGACGTATGGCCGTATCGGGGTGAAGGTGTGGATTTATAAGGGAGAGATCTTCCCCGACGCCGAGATGTCCGAAGAGCCTTCGACGCTTTAGCCGGTAGAAGAAGTTATTGTTTGGAGAGGGATTTGAGTTATGTTGATGCCAAAGCGCGTGAAGTATCGCAAACAGATGCGCGGCCGGATGAAAGGTCAGGCAACGCGAGGGAATACGGTCGATTTCGGGGATTATGGCTTGCAGGCCCTGGAACCATCCTGGATTACGTCGCGGCAGATTGAGGCGGCGCGCCGAGCGATTGTGCGTTGTGTGCGGCGTAGAGGGAAGTATTGGATTCGCATTTTCCCCGACAAGCCGGTTACGGCTAAACCTGCTGAGACGCGGATGGGCAAGGGGAAAGGACCTGTGGATCACTGGGTAGCGGTGGTGAAACCGGGACGCGTGATGTTCGAGTTGAGTGGTGTTTCAGAAGAATTGGCCCGCGAGGCGATGCGCCTGGCAGCACACAAGTTGCCAATGAAGTGCCAGTTTGTTATGCGTGAGGGTGTGACGGCAGAGTGAGCGCTTATAAACTCATTTGCTCCAGGTTTGTCTGGGTTAGGGCCTAACCAATGATATCCTTGTACGTTGAGCAAGAATTTGTCGTTGATGTCCCTTTTTGGTTCCGGCTCTGTCCGGGTTAGGATGGTTTCGATGCAAGCTCGTGAGATTCGAGGATTGACGAAAGAAGAGATGGAACAACGCTTGGAAGAGAATCGTCGCAGGCTCTTTGTCTTGCGCCGTGACTTGTATATGGGTCGCTTGGAAGATTTCAATCGGGTTGGAGCTGTGAAGCGTGATATTGCCCGACTGAAAACAATCCTTCGCGAGCGAGAGTTAGTGGAATGGGTCGAGGAGGAAGCGCTGTGAAAGCACACGGTTCTGAGAGAAGGCGACTCGTCGGTAACGTCTTGAGCGATAAGATGGATAAGACGATCATCGTAGAGGTTGAGCGAACAGTGCGTCATCAGCGCTACGATAAGGTATTACGCCGCAGCAAGAAATACAAAGTACACGACGAAGGGAACGTCTGTCGGGTGGGCGATATGGTATGCATCGTCGAATCACGCCCGTTAAGTCGTGAGAAGCGCTGGGTCGTCGAGGAAATTCTGGAGCGGGCAGAAGACGCAGTTGTGACGGAGGTTGAGGCATGATCCAGCAAGAGAGTCGGTTGCGGGTGGCCGACAACACCGGGGCCCGAGAGGTGCTGGTTATTCGAGTGCTTGGCGGGTCGAAGAGGCGTTACGCCGGCGTGGGCGATATGATTGTCGCGACGGTTAAGCAGGCGACCCCCAGAGGCCAGGTCCAGAAAGGCGAGATCGTGCGGGCTGTGGTGGTGCGTACGGCCAAGGAATATCGTCGTGGAGATGGTTCAAGTATTCGTTTTGATGACAATGCAGCGGTGATCCTCGAAGGCGATGGCCTTAGCCCAAAAGGGACGCGTATCTTTGGGCCTGTAGCCCGGGAGTTACGTGAAAAGGGCTTTATGAAGATCGTCTCTTTGGCTGCCGAAGTGTTGTAAGTGGAGGGAATAGAGTGGCTAAGATCAAGAGGGGCGATACAGTGGAAGTCGTCTCTGGTGAGGATAGAACATTCCGGGGCGAGGTCAAACGTGTGTTGCCAAAAGCAGATCGAATAGTTGTTTCTACGGTCAACGTGGTTAAAAAGCACCAACGTCCAGTCAGAGCAGGGCAATCCCAGGTGCAGGCCGGCATTATCGAGTTTGAGGCGCCGATTGATATTTCAAACGTGATGTTGGTGTGTCCGAGTTGTGATCAGCGCACTCGTGCCGGTTTTACGTTCGTGGATGGGCGCAAGGTTCGCGTGTGTAAGCAGTGTGGCGACCTGATTGATTAGTGGCGGGTTTTTTCGTAGGAAGGTAGATCGATGCAACGATTGCAGAAACGTTATCAAGAAGAGGTTCATCCTCAATTGATGGAAGACTTTGGTTATCAGAACATGATGGAAGTGCCACGCTTGCGTAAAATCGTGGTTAACGTAGGCGTTGGAGAGGCGTTGGAAAACGCGAAAGCGCTCGATCACACGGTCCAGGACATAACGACCATCACCGGACAGAAGCCGGTGGTTACGCGCTCACGGAAGTCCATTGCCAATTTCAAGTTGCGCGAGGATCGCCCGATTGGGGTCAAGGTGACGTTGCGTGGAGAACGGATGTGGGCATTCTTGGACCGTTTGTGCAACGTGGCTTTACCTCGCCAGCGAGACTTCCGCGGTGTCTCCGATACGTTGGATGGACACGGAAACTTTACCCTGGGATTGCGAGAGCAATTGGTATTCCCGGAGGTGGATTACGATTCGATTGACAAGGTGCGCGGTATGGAGATTAGTATCGTGACCACGGCTGAGACGGACGAAGAGGGGCGACGCCTGTTGGAGTTATTGGGTATGCCCTTCCGACGTCCTGGCTGGTAGTTTGGAGTGGAGGGAGTATGGCGAAGAAGTGTATGCCGATTCGAGAAGAGCGACGAAAGCACGAGACCCAGGTGCGAAATCGTTGTAAGATCTGCGGGCGGCCGCGAGGCTACATGCGACGATTTCAGTTGTGCCGGATTTGTTTTCGGGAATTAGCCTTGAAAGGCGAAATTCCCGGTGTCGTGAAGTCGAGTTGGTAGATAAGTGAGAACGAGAGGTCTGATCCAATGACGATGTCTGATCCTATAGCCGATATGTTGGCGCGTATCAGGAATGCTTTGATCGTGGGGCATCCGATGGTACGGATGCCCGCATCTAAGATCAAGGTGGCGATTGCCAAGATATTGAAGGAAGAAGGTTTTATTGAGGATTATCGTTTGACGCGTGAACAACCACAGCCGCAATTGGTCATCAAGCTAAAGTACGTGGGAGAGAGAAAAGACCGTCGCGCGGTTATCACCGGACTAAAGCGAGTGAGCAAACCGGGCCGTCGCATTTATACGCGTGTCAATGATATTCCATGGGTGCGAAGTGGGATGGGGGTCACCATTCTCACGACCCCCAAGGGTGTGGTGACGGGTCAGCAGGCTCGTCGTCTCGGTGTTGGTGGCGAGGTGTTGTGTCACGTGTGGTAGCGCCGGAGGGATTGCAAGGAACATCCGGTTTTGAGGAGGTTTGTCGATGTCACGGATTGGTCGTATGCCGATCCCGCTTCCTGAGGGAGTGAATGCGGCAATTCAAGGGCGCCGGGTGACGGTGACGGGGGAGAAGGGTAGTATGACCCGTGATTTTCATCCGGATATGGAAATTATGTTGGAAGATGGCGAGCTAAATGTGCGTCGCCCAACTGACCAACGTCACCACAAAGAGTTGCATGGCTTGACGCGTTCGTTGTTGAACAACATGGTGACTGGCGTGCACGAGGGCTATCAGAAGCAGTTGGAGGTCCGCGGCGTTGGATATCGCGTGGAGATGAAAGGGGATGGCAGCCTGGAATTACAATTGGGTTTTTCCCATCCAGTCCACGTTACGCCTCCCGAAGGAATCGAGTTCGAGGTCGCCGACCGGACGAAGATCATCACTGTGCGTGGTGTGGATAAGGAATTGGTGGGACAAGTAGCGGCGGATATTCGAGCCTGGCGCCCGCCAGAACCTTATAAGGGCAAAGGGATTCGCTACGTTGGCGAGTACGTTCGACAGAAGGCTGGCAAGGCCGGTAAAATTGCTTGAAGGTTTTTTAGATTCTGGTTCATCCAGGTTAGCGTATCATTTAGTCGATAAATTGAGGTTGAGTTATGCCAGAAGCAGATCGTCGCAAGGCGCGCCTTGTACGGCACAGGCGTGTACGGAAACGAGTAGTGGGAACGCCAGAAAGGCCACGATTGAACGTTTTTCGCAGCCATGGGCATATTTATGCACAGGTGATTGATGATAGTCGGGGACATACGTTGGCCTCCGCTTCCACTGTTGATGTAGAGGTAAAGACGCAGATTGAAGAATTGACGAAGACTGAGCAGGCGCGGGTCGTTGGACGCGTTGTAGCAGAGCGTGCGTTAAGCCAGGGAATCAAGAAAGTGGTTTTTGACCGGGGGGGGTACAAGTATCACGGTCGGGTCAAACTCCTGGCGGATGCTGCCCGTGACGGTGGGCTCGAGTTCTAGAACGGAGGCGCTATGGCCAGAGGGAATGTGCGAGATCGTGAAGTTTTCGAGGAGCGAGAGGAACTAGAAGAACGCGTGGTAGACATCACGCGGGTTGCCAAAGTTGTCAAGGGTGGACGGCGCTTCGGTTTCCGAGTCGTCGTAGTCGTTGGCGATGGGCAAGGACAGGTTGGCGTCGGAGTAGGTAAGGCCCGCGCTGTCCCTGATGCCATTCGCAAGGCGACCAAGCGGGCGCGGGAGGATATGCATTCTGTCTCCTTGGTGCAGACAACGATCCCGCATGAGGTGATTGGCAAATGCGGTGGGGCGAAGGTGCTCATTAAGCCAGCAACGCCAGGTACGGGCGTGATCGCCGGCGGCGGCGTGCGCGCTGTGCTAGAGGTGGTTGGCGTGCGAGACGTTTTGACCAAGTCGTTAGGTAACGCCAATATCCATAACGTGGTTTATGCCACGATGGATGGTCTGCGTCAATTGCGCCGGATTGAGGAAGTGGCCCGTGATCGCGGTGTGCCCGTCGTCAAGGTGATGCCTTTTTGGAGGCGAGAGTGATGAAAACACTCCATATTACCTTAAAGAAGAGCCCTATCGGATACTCCATCCGTCAGAAGCGCACTATTCGAGCGCTGGGCTTGCGGCGCATGCATCAGACAGTGGAGAAAAAGGATTCACCAACGATTCGGGGTATGATCGAGAAGGTCAGCCATTTGGTGGACGTAGAGGAAGTGGACTGAAGGGTAGGGCCTAACCGATAGGATTCTCATACGTCAAGAGAGAGTTTGCCGTCGGTTTTACTTTTTGATTCTGGCTTGGAAGCAAAGCGGCTTCTGCCAGGCTAGTGCCTATCCAGTGAAATTCTTGTTTTTTTTGTGCAAGAATTTTGCATACGAGAAGCTCGTTATTGGTTCCGGCTCGTCCGGGATAGGGGGCGTAAGGTGAAGTTACACGATTTGAAACCTGCCGAGGGGGCGAAGAAAAACCGTAAGCGTGTGGGACGGGGTATCGCTGCCGGGCAAGGTAAAACAGCAGGACGTGGTACAAAAGGTCAGAAGGCGCGTAGCGGCGGCAGTCTCCCGCCCTATTTCGAGGGTGGGCAGTTGCCCCTGGTACGCAAACTTCCGTTCGCGCGGGGTGTGGGTTTCCGTGATCCATGGCGCGTTCGTTTCGTGCCGGTGAACGTGGATCGCCTGGATATGTTCGAAGAAGGGGACGTGGTGTCGCCAGCGTCGTTGGTGGAGAAAGGCATCATCAAGCGGGCTGATGACCTGGTGGTTATCCTCGGCCGAGGCGAACTGGATCGTTCGCTCATCGTGAGGGCGCATCGTTTTTCGGCCAGCGCTCGAGCGAAGATCGAATCTGCCGGAGGCGAAATTGATGAGTTGCCCTGGCAGCGTGGCGGCTATCGTACTCGTTAGAGGAATGTGCATATCGCGAGGAGGGGGAGTTAGAGAATGATTCAAGCAGTGCGGAATGCAATGACCTTGCCCGATTTGCGGCGCAAGTTACTTTATACGCTGTTGATACTCATCGTTTACCGGTTGGCTTCTCACGTGCCGGTGCCGGGAGTGAACCAGGAAGTGTTACAGCAGGTGCTGGGCGGACAGGGTGGCGTCAGCCAGTTTCTAAATTTTATAGATCTTCTCTCTGGTGGGGCGATGGCGAATTTCTCGGTTATGGCGAGCGGGGTGTCCCCCTACATCAACGCTTCCATTATCTTCACATTGTTGGTGCCCATCATCCCGCAATTGGAGCGACTCTCTGAGGAAGGGGAGGCCGGACGACGTAAGATCAATCAGTTGCAATACTATATCACGATTCCGCTGGCGATGTTGCAGGCTTTCGGTCAGGCGCGCATTTTCAGCGCCGGAACAGGGGGACAACCTATTTTGTCCAATTTCGGTTTCACGCCGGCCGAGAATATCCTGCCTACGATTTCAGTCTTGGTGGCCATGACGGCGGGGACGATGTTCGCCGTGTGGCTGGGGGATTTGATCAGCGAGCAGGGCATCGGCAACGGGCTGTCACTCATTATTTTCAGTGGTATCGTAGCCCGTATGCCGCAGAACTTGTTGAATATCTGGACCCGGGCGACGGTGGAGGGGGCTATAGGGTCTGGTGTGCTCATGGTCGGCGTATTCCTGCTGATCATGTTGATCACCATGTTCGTGATCGTCGTCATACAAGAGGCCGAACGTCGGGTCCCAGTGCAGTATGGCAAGCGAGTGCGCGGGATCAAGATGTACCAGGGCAGCAGCACCCACATCCCGTTGCGCATTAACACGGCGGGTATGATCCCGTTGATCTTCGCTCAGTCGATTCTCACCTTCCCGGCCGTTGTCGCTCAGTTTTTCATCAATAGCGAAAGGATGGGGGATCTGGCCCTGAAGGTGATGAATATCTTCACCGGGCAAAGTGCATGGTATGGCCCGCTGCAATTCTTGGCCGTGGTTGGGTTTACTTATTTCTACACCGACGTGATGGTGCAACAGCAGGATCTGCCTGGCGTGCTCAAGCGACAGGGCGGGTTTATCCCCGGGGTGCGGCCCGGAAAGCGAACAGAAGATTATATCAACTCAATTTACCGGCGCATTACCCTGGTCGGCGCGTTGTTCTTGGGTGGGATAGCCAGCTTGCCTTACATCGTGGATTTGTTCTTGGGTACCCAGGTTTTGCTCATTAATTCTGTCGGTTTGTTGATCGCTGTTGGCGTCATATTGGATACGATGCGCCAATTGGAAGCCCAGTTGTTGATGCGTCACTACGAAGGATTCATCAAGTAGAGAGGGCCACAATATCATCATGGCTCTTTTTGTGGTGTTGTTAGGCCCGCCAGGAGCGGGTAAGGGGACGCAGGCCAAGCTTTTGGCCCAGTCGTTTGACCTGCCGCACGTTTCCAGTGGGGATTTGTTTCGAGATCACCTGAAGCGTGAGACTCGGTTGGGGCTGTTGGCCAAAGACTATATGGACCGGGGGGGCTTGGTGCCCGATAACGTGACGGTGGATATGGTGATCGACAGGCTGAGCCAGCCAGTTTGTCAGAAGGGGGCGATCCTGGATGGTTTCCCCCGGACCTTGAGTCAGGCGCTCGCTTTGGACGAGGCTATGGAAGAGCGAGGGGAGCAAGTGGATCTGGCGCCGCTCATCCAGGTATCCGACGATGAAGTGGTCAAGCGGCTGACGGCGCGCCGCTCTTGTCGTAGCTGTGGCGCTGTGTATCATTTGCTCTTCAACCCGCCGCGCGTCGAGGGTGTTTGTGACGTGTGTGGTGGTCCGTTGTACCAGCGGGATGATGACAATCCAGAGACGGTCCGCAACCGCCTATATACGTACTATAAGGAAACGTCCCCGCTCATTGGCTACTACTGCGCCAAGGGCGTGTTAAGAGAGGTCGATGGCGAACGCTCGATTGACGATATACAGGTCGATTTACACGCTGTGATCGAGGCGCTTTAGTGTCGGTTTTGGAGTAAGACGTGAAGCCGAAGATCACTTTGAAGTCAGCAGCCGAAATCGAGAAGATGCGCCGCGCGGGCCAGGTCGTGGCAGATGTGCTCAGGCGAATGCGAGAGTGGGTTGTGCCAGGTGTGACGACCGCTGCGTTGGATGCATTGGCAAGCGACGTCATCGACGGGCACCATGCGTTGCCATCATTCAAAGGGTATCCACCGGGGAGCCAACACCCTTTCCCGGCGTCCATTTGCACGTCGGTCAACGAGGAGTTGGTGCACGGCATTCCCGGTTCGCGGGTTTTGCAAGAAGGGGACATTGTCAGTATAGATGTCGGCGCGATCGTGGCGGGATATCATGGCGACGCAGCGATCACCTTGCCGGTGGGACGGGTCTCTTCGGAGGCGCGACGCTTGTTAGCGGTGACCGAGGGTGCTCTGAAAGCCGCCATTGCAGCGTCTCGAGTCGGCAATCATTCCGGCGATATATCGGTGGCGATACAGGCTTACGTCGAGAGCCACGGTTACAACGTGGTGCGCGAGTACACCGGTCACGGGATTGGACGGCAGATGCACGAGGAGCCCCAGGTGCCCAATCACGGTCAAGCTGGACGAGGCGTCTTGTTGTCTCCAGGCATGACCATTGCGCTGGAACCGATGGTCTTGGCCGGTGAAGCCAGGGTGCGGGTGTTAGACGATCATTGGACGGTCGTCTCTTGTGATGGCAAGCTAACGGCTCATTTCGAG
Organism: Chloroflexota bacterium; assembly: GCA_011046405.1. GTDB lineage: Bacteria > Chloroflexota > Anaerolineae > B4-G1 > B4-G1 > DSAR01. The sequence goes on from DSAR01000173.1 coordinate 14,723, forward strand.
CACGATATCGCTATCACCGATGGTGAAGCGGAGATTTTGTCACTCTAAAGTTAGTTTGAGTGCAGGAGGTATGGAACGATGAAAGTATCACCTTCAGTTAAGAAACGTTGTCCAAAATGCAAAGTTATTCGGCGTCGTGGTGTGGTGCGGGTCATTTGTGATAATCCAAAGCACAAGCAACGTCAAGGGTAATATAACGTGAGGGAGAAATAGAGATATGGCACGTATTGCTGGTGTAGACTTGCCGAGGAGCAAGCGGGTTGAGGTTGGCCTGACATATATTTATGGCATAGGGCGTAGTACAAGCGGCGATATCTTGCGCGACGCTGGTGTCGACCCCAATACGCGGGTTAGAGACCTGACGGAGTCTGAGATCGCGGCGCTGCGAGCGGCCATTGACCGGGAGTACAAGGTTGAGGGTGACCTGCGGCGTGAGATCCAGATGAATATTCGGCGTTTGAAGGATATCGGGTGTTACCGTGGGTTGCGGCATCGTCGCAATTTGCCTGTCCGCGGACAACGCACGAAGACGAATGCTCGCACGCGCCGTGGCCCCCGTAAGACCGTTGCTGGACGTGGACGTCGTCGGGGTATGAAGAAGAAGTAGTTTATCAGTAGTTTTTTGGAGGCAGAATGGCACAAGGTAAGAAAAAAGTAGCTAAAGGCAGCGGAAAACGACGGCGGCGCGTTAAGAAAAATGTACCGCATGGTCAGGCGCACGTTCATGCCACTTTCAATAATACGATTATCACGATGACCGATCTACAGGGAAACGTCGTCAATTGGTCCAGCGGCGGGATGGTTGGTTTCAAGGGGTCGCGCAAGAGCACAGCCTTTGCCGCGCGTCAGGCAGCTCAACAGGCGGCCGAAGACGCGATGAATAATGGTATGAGAGAGGTGGACATCTTCATCAAGGGGCCTGGGCCTGGGCGTGAGGCAGCGATTCGTTCTATCCAGGCGGCGGGATTGAAGGTCCGCTCCATCACCGATGTGACGCCAGTCCCTCATAATGGTTGTCGCCCGCCAAAGAGACGTCGGGTATAATCAGAAAATTTAGAGATTTTTGGGCCAGCCGATTGAATATCTGGAGATGTAAGCGTTCTCTACCGGTCGTTTGTAGGCCCTATTTTATCCAGTTGAGGAGTGAAGTTTATGGCTAGATATACCGGCCCGGTTTGTAAGCTGTGTCGTCGCGAGGGGGAAAAATTATTTCTAAAGGGCACACGTTGCTATTCATCGAAGTGTCCGTTTGAGCGCGACCGAGGTTATCCACCGGGAGATCATGGGCGATTTGCTCAATTTCGACGCCGTCGTGCGTCGGATTATTCGCGTCAGTTACGGGAGAAGCAGAAAGTACGGCGCATTTATGGTGTGCTGGAGCGGCAGTTCCGCCGTTATTTCCGAGAGGCCGAACGACTGCCCGGTATGACTGGGGAGAATATCCTCATCCTGTTGGAACGTCGACTGGATAACGTCATTTACCGACTTGGATTTGCCGACTCTCGGGCGCAGGCTCGTCAGTTGGTTCAACACGGTCATTTCGTGGTCAATGGTCATCGAATGTATACGCCCTCTTATATCGTCCAGGCAAAGGATGACATCGTGGTGCGGGAAGGGAGCCGGAAGAATCGGTTTTTCAAGGATCGGATTGAACTTTTGGACGAAGGCAGAGTGCCCGGTTGGCTCACTTTGGACATAGAAGGCTTGAGGGCGCGTGTGCTCGGAGAGCCTCAGCGAGAGGAAATCGATGCTCGGGTCGATGAACATTTGATCGTTGAGTATTATTCACGTTAGCGTTTCAGTGGGCTTAGTCAATTCAAACAGATTGCTCCCGACTGGAGAGGAGCAAGTGCCACGTTGAGCGCATGTCTATGTGGGGAGCTTGTCCAAAGGTCAGGGGTTAGTAGTTGACCATAGGAGGCGACGCTTGTCAGTTCAGGTACTACCAAAAATCGAAACGGATGCAATCTCTCAGACTTATGGTCGATTTGTGATCGGTCCACTGGAGAGCGGCTTTGGCGTTACATTAGGTAATTCGCTGCGACGGGTGCTGTTATCAACCCTGCCGGGAGCAGCGGTGACATCGATACGTTTGACAGAAGTGCCGCACGAGTTTATGGCGATCCCAGGCGTGCGAGAGGATGTCATCCAGATTGTGTTGCAGATCAAGCAACTTCGGCTTCGGATGGAGGGTGAGGAGCCGATGCGGATGACGTTGCAGGTGCGCAATGAAGGAATGGTAACGGCAGGCGATATTCAAGCGCCGCCAGAGATAGAAATTCTCAATCCCGACCTTTATCTTTTCGACGTCGATTCCCAGGAAGTGGATTTCGACGTGGAATTTCAGGTCGAACAGGGGCGAGGGTATCTCTCGTCGGATGGACGGGGACGTTTGCCTATGGGGGAGTTGCCGATCGATGCGACGTTCAGTCCTATTCGTCGTGTGACGTTCGATGTAGGGCCGGCGCGTGTGGGGCAGGTGACCGATTACGATCGTTTGACGATGGAAATCTGGACCGATGGACGTATTGCGCCGTTGGATGGTTTAAAGGAAGCAGCACGTATCCTGGTTACGCATTTGCGGCTAATTGCCGGTCTCACTCTGGAGGAAGAGGACGAAGATTTTGAGGAAGAAGTGAGTCCCAGTCTTCCGAGCGAGGTCTACGAAGTACCTCTGGAGAAATTGGATCTGGGCGTGCGAGTATTCAATTCGCTCAGGCGCAGTGGTATTACCAGTGTGGGTGAAGTGTTGGAGATGTTGATGTTGGGCGAGGATACGTTGTTGGCTATTCGGAATTTCGGACAAAAATCACTTGAGGAATTACAGGCGCATCTTCAAGAGCAGGGCTTTTGGAAAGAAGGTGCGGAGAAAGGCGGAGGTGAGTAATGCGACACCGCATCGCTGGAAAGAAACTGGGTCGCTCCGGTGGGCATCGTACGGCGCTGCGTCGCAACCTGGTCACAGCGTTGTTCCATCACGAGCGGATCGAGACGACCGAGGCCAAGGCGAAGGCGATTCGTAGCCAGGCAGAGAAACTGATCACGTTGGCTAAGCGCGGCTTGGTAGCCGAGCAGGATGACCCGGCTCGCGGGGTGCATGCCCGTCGCCTGGCTGCTCGGCGGATCAATCGGTGGGTGACTGAGCCCGATGGTACGGTAGTGGATGTGTTGGATAAGTTGTTTAGCGATCTAGCGCCGCGTTATGAAGATCGCCCTGGTGGTTATACCCGGATTTACAAGCTGGGATTGCGCAAGGGGGATGCGGCCCGTATGGTTTTGTTGGAGCTGGTTGAGTAGGGTGCGACGATGCGCGTGCGGGCGGTGGTCGCCTACGATGGAACGGATTACAGTGGTTTTCAACGACAGGCAAACGCACCGACCGTCCAAGAAGCGTTAGAAATCGCGCTGGAGCAGGTGACGCAGGAGGCTGTTTCTATCCTGGCTGCGGGACGAACCGACGCCGGGGTCCATGCGGCAGGTCAGGTCATCGCTTTTGATACGTCGTGGCGACATGGGCCAAAGGTGCTCCAGCGAGCGTTGAACGCGGTCTTGCCAAGAGACGTCGTTGTTCGAGATGTTGAAAGGGCAGCCCTAGATTTTCACCCGCGTTACGATGCCATTCGACGGTATTATCGTTACAGTTTGTATAATGCGCCAGTGCGTTGTCCATTGGCCCGCCGGTTTCGGTTACACGTGGCAAAGCCGTTGGATGTGGGCGCGATGCAGCAAGCGGCCCAAATTTTGCTTGGAGAGCACGATTTTGCGGCCTTTGGACAACCGCCACAAGGGACGGTGACGATCCGGCACGTGTTCCGGGCTGAGTGGAAGGGCGAGGCGCCAAACTGGGCATTTGATGTCGAGGCTAACGCTTTCCTCTACCGAATGGTTCGTAGCATCGTTGGCACATTGCTCCAGGTGGGACAGGGCAGGATGAGTGTTGAGGCCTTTGAGAACGTGCTCGCCTCTCGCGAGCGCGGTCAGGCAGGGCCGACGGCGCCGCCCCATGGGCTTTGTTTGATCAAGGTGCTATATTGAGTCGGCTCCGGTTGCTCGAGGAAATTAGAGCGAAGTTGCTTTTGGACGATCTTTGAGTAGCACGATGATTCGTGAATTTTGGAACGGGAGTGTCGAGACGTGGAAAAAACTTACGTAACGAAGGAAAAGGATATTCAGCGTGCATGGTACATCGTGGACGCGAGCGGTCAGACGCTGGGACGGTTAGCGTCTCGGGTTGCACGTTATTTGCATGGCAAGCATAAGCCAATTTTTTCACCGGCAGTGGATGTCGGTGATTACGTCATCGTCATCAATGCTGAACAGGTGCACGTAACGGGACGTAAATTGGATCAGAAAATCTATTATCATCACTCCGGTTATCCTGGAGGACTGAAGCAGATTACGTTACGCAACTTGCTCCAGAAGAATCCTGAGCGAGTGATTGAGCACGCGGTTCGGGGAATGTTGCCCAAGAATAGGCTAGGACGTCGTATGTTGAAGCGCCTGAAGGCCTACGAGGGGCCAAATCATCCTCATGAGGCTCAACAGCCTGAGCCTTTGGAGACGATAGATGGAGGAGATAGTTAGATATGGAGTATTATGAAGGCGTTGGGCGACGTAAGACCGCTACAGCACGGGTGCGCTTGTTCCCCGGCGGCGATGGTAACGTCGTGGTCAACGATTTGGATTTAGAGGAATACTTTTCCCGCGAGGTAGATGTCCATAAACTCATAGAACCGCTCAAGGCGACCGGGTTGGAGAACCACTTCAACATCAGCGTCATCGTCAAGGGGGGGGGCACGACAGGCCAGTCGGGCGCTATCCGGTTGGGCGTCGCGCGGGCGTTGTTGAAGACTGACCCAGAGCTACGTCCTATCTTGCGCAAAGGTGGATTCCTGACCCGTGATGCGCGAGCCAAGGAACGGAAGAAGCCCGGCCTCAAGCGAGCACGCAAGGCGCCACAGTACACAAAGCGCTAAACGACAGAATCGAACGGGAACAACCGGGGGCAGGGCATTGTTGCCTGCCCCCCTTTTGCGTTCTCGACGTCCATCCAAATATAGAAGAGGTTTCTGCATGGGAATGATCACGATCGTCGGTTTGGGGCCTGGGAGAGGAGCGCATCTGACCCGGGAAGCTTGGACGATTTTTGAGTCTGTCAGTGAGGTCTGGTTGCGCACGGCCCATCACCCGACGGTGGCAGCGTTGCCCTCTCACCTGACGCTGAATGCTTTCGATGAAGTCTACGAATGGGCGGAGGATTTTCAGCAAGTTTACGAGACGATTTCGGGGCGGATATTGACCTTGGGAAGACGCCCTGAAGGGGTGATATATGGGGTGCCCGGTCATCCTTTGGTAGGAGAGTCCACCGTTCAGCGTATCCTGGAAATGGCGTACAAGGAGGAGATTGACGTTCGAGTGGTGGAGGGGTTAAGTTTTATTGGGCCAGTCCTGACCGCCTTGCAGATCGATGCTTTAGCCGGATTGCAGATTTACGACGCCCTGGCGCTGGCGGCTCATTATCATCCGCCCCTCAATCCGGATTGCCCCACGTTATTGGGCCAACTTTACAGCGAGGCGCTGGCGGCTGACGTGAAGTTGGCATTGATGAATCAATATCCCGACGATCATCCGGTGACGTTGGTGCATGCCGCCGGAACCATTGACCAGCGCATCATCCCTTTGCCTCTCTATGCCATCGACCGGCGGAGCGAGACAGGATGCCTGGATCACTTGACCACGCTCTACGTGCCATCGCTCCCCGGCGTGACGAGTTTCGAGGGCTTCCAAGAGACGATCGCGCATCTGCGTGCCCCAGAGGGCTGTCCGTGGGATCGAGAACAGACCCACGAGAGCTTGCGTCAGGGCTTGTTGGAGGAGACGTACGAGGTCATTGCTGCGATTGATGACGAGGATTTGACAGCCTTGCAGGAGGAGTTGGGAGATTTATTGCTCCAGGTGGTGCTTCAGACGCAGATTGCGACAGAAGAAGGGACGTTTAAAATGAGGGACGTGATCGCCGGCATCGACGCGAAGCTCAAGCGTCGTCATCCCCACGTTTGGGGGGGGCGGGCGGTCAATAGAACGTCCGAGGTGTTACAGCGTTGGGAGCAACTGAAACAGGAAGAGAGGGGCTCGGGACGGTCGGCGTTGGAAGGGGTGCCCAGAGCGCTGCCAGCGTTGCAACAGGCCGACACCTACAGCCGGCGTGCATCTCGCGTTGGATTTGACTGGCCCCACGTCAATGGTGTGGCCGATAAAGTACGCGAAGAGATCGCCGAAGTCGAGGCGGCTGATACCCAAGCCGAGCGAGAGGCTGAAGTGGGAGATTTGCTGTTTGCCGTGGTCAACTGGGCGCGCTGGCTGAGCGTGGAACCAGAGACCGCCCTTCGCAAGGCGAACGCTCGTTTTGCCCGCCGTTTTCACGCTATGGAGCGTATGCTCGAAGAGCGAGGAGCAGATATGGTGCAATTGACGATAGATGAGTTGGAGGCGTTGTGGCAAGAGGCCAAGCGGAAAACCGAGTAGTTGTCACATCTGGGGATTTGTTACCCGACATCTACGAATGTCGAGTAGTGAATCTGGGGATAGGTTTGTCGCAGCGACTGCAGCGCAAAGAGTTGGTCAATCTGAAGAGGGGTAGTATATGGCACGTTATTTTCTTGGTGTGGACGTTGGTTCGACCAAAACTCATGCTTTGATCGCTGAAGAATCGGGCCAGGTTATTGGCCTGGGAAAAGGAGGGCCAGCGAATCCTGAGGCCGTCGGTTACGAGGGGTTTACCCAAGAACTCGACACAACGTTGACAGCGGCGCTTTCGGTCGCGGGGATCTCTAGGGATGAGATTATTGGTGCTGGCTTTGGTATCGGCGGTTATGATTGGCCCTCTCAGCGCGAGCCCTTGTTGGCGGCCATCGACCCTCTGGGACTGGATGCGTCTCTGGAGATCGTCAACGATGCTCTCGTTGGACTGTTGGCCGGCGCCCAAGATGGTTGGGGCGTCGCCGTGGTCGCGGGTACGAGTTGCAATTGCTGGGGGCTGGATCGGGAACGACGGGTGGGCCGGATGACCGGCTTTTCCTGGTTGGGAGAGGCTGCCGGGGCCAGCGAGTTGGTGCTCAAAGCCTTGCAGGCGATTGCTTTGGCCTGGACGAAGCGTGGCCCGGAGACCCGGTTGACCGAGGTCTTCGTGAAACGGGCTGGATTGGAGACGGCTGAGGAATTTTTGGAGGCCTTGACCCTGGGGCATCTACCACCCGATCCGGAAGCAGCTCCCTGCGTCTTCGAGGTCGCCGTTGCTGGTGATCCGGTGGCTCACGATTTGATCGTTTGGGCCGGGCGTGAGTTAGGCGACATGGCCGTCGGTGTCATTCGCCAGTTGAATTTTCACGATCTGTCATTCGAGGTTGTCATGGCTGGCAGTTTCTTCAACGGCAGCCAGATCTTGGCCGACGAGATGCGGAAAAAGATCTGCACCGAGGCGCCGGGGGCAGCGCTCGTTCGTTTGCACGTGCCGCCCGTCGTCGGGGCAGTGGTGCTGGGGATGGAGCAAGCCGGGTTCAAACCTGCGCCGGTGCGCCAGGCCCTGATCCAGTCTACCGACGCCTTGCTTGAACGCAATACCAGTGAATGAAATTTCATCCCTTGACTCTCAGGATATAACGAAGATCGTGTTGTATCTTCTCAATAACTTGGGGTGAATCTGTTCGTAGTGCGCGCGCTAGATAGCGGCTTTCGTGCGCTTTTAGGGGCGCTGAAGCGCCTACTACGAACAAGCCCCCGGTTTATTTTGAGAAGATACAGTAAAAGCGCCCGTGTGAGCCTATGTCGACTCCCAATGAGCCTGAGCCGGACTGGCGCTTGGGGAATAATCCTCCACTACAAGCTTCTTCCCCAGCTTATCTAAACCGTCTGGTGTTTAGGCGGTAATTTGGAATTGGGTTCTTTGGGATTTCGCCATGTGTCGAATCCAATAAAGTCGTACCTTAAAAGTCCAATAAAGTCGTGTCACCCCAAGCCTTGACAAAACGGCGCTGATAAGGCATCCTCTCCTCACTTTATAAG
>DSAR01000170.1 GCA_011046405.1 Chloroflexota bacterium
CACATAAAGTATTGGACACAGATTTTCACAGATTCACACAGATCTAGTAAAAACGAGATGAATCTGTGTTAATCCGTGTTCGATTTCGTTAAACGGGTCGCCACACACCCCAAACCCCCGCCCATCCACTGCAAATGGGCAGCAGGCTGAGTAGTTACCCAAAATTTATGTTCAAGGTTGCCAGAAACCAGGTTTATGCCGCTACGCTAATGAAAAACCTGGTTTCTTTCCTGTTGAACCGTATTGGATTAGCCGCGTAACGTGGCCCCCAGTTCCTTCTCCAGCCGGCGGATGATTTTCCCTCGTTGTTTGCCGACAGCGCCGTCGGTCAACGTGCGGTCGTCGGCCTGGTACGTGAGCCGGTAGGCCAAGCTCTTCTTGCCCTCCCCGATCTGCTTCCCCCGGTACACGTCGAAGAGAACGACCGAGCGCAACAGGGGTCGACCGGTTTGCTCGATCAGCTCGCGCACCCGCTCGGCTGCGACACCCTCGTCCACGACGATGGCTAGGTCTTCGTAGACCGGCGGGTGAATGGACAGGGGCACCATGATCTGCGTCGTCGTCTGCCAGGCTTCCAGCAGCGGGTCCAGGTCGAATTCCAGCGCACCGATGGGTTGGTTGGGCAGGTCGAAGTTCTCGCGCACGATGGGGTGCAGTTCCCCCAGCACGCCCACGATGCTTTCCCCCACGCTGACCTCGGCGCACCGCCCTGGGTGCATGGCCGGATGCCTGCCCGGTCTGAAGGTGCCCGCCAGGCCGAGGCGGTCGAGCAGCGTCTCCGCGATGCCCTTGAGATCGTAGAAGTCCATCAGGGACCGGTCCTGCCCCTCCAGCCAGGAACGCGGCTCGCGGGGGCCGGTCAACACGATGGACAGTCGCCGGGGTTCATCGGGCAGCGTCTGATCCTCGACCGGCAGGTAGACGGCGCCGATCTCGAAGATGACGACCCGGTCCAGGAAACGCAGATTCTCGCGGGTCGTGTTGAGCAGGGAGGGCAGCAGCGTCTGGCGCAGGTAGGCCCGCTCGGCTGATATTGGGTTGCGCAGGCGCAGGTGCTCGGTCTCGGCGGGCTGCGCCCGTTGGGGCTGCAAATTCATCTCATCCTCGATATCGACCAGGGAATAGGTGATGACCTCGTCCACGCCGCAGCCGATCAGGATGTCGCGCACCCGTTCGGCCCCTTCCAGGCGCCAATTGCTTCGCTGGGGCGGCAGTTCGTCCTTGAGCAGAGTCCTCGGGAAACGATCGTAGCCCCAGATACGCCCTATCTCCTCCACCAGGTCGATGGAGCGGGTGATGTCCTGGCGGTAAGAGGGAATGAGCACATTCAGGGTTTCAGGTTTCAGATTTCGGGTTTCAGGCTCTACGGGGTCTGCTGAACTTGAAACCGGGGACTTTGAAACCTGAAACTCCAATGAAGTCAGGATGCGCACGATCTCGTCGTTGGGGATCTCGACGCCTAGGATCCGGGTCGCGTGGTCTGGATCGAATTCGATGCTTTGCCGGGGCTGTTGTCCGGGATAGACGTCGCCGATGACGCGGACAAGTGGTCCGGGGACAACCTCCCCCCCGGCGATCTCGGCCATCAGGTGCGCGGCGCGGGCGGCGGCCTTGATCGTCAGTTCCGGATCCACCCGGCGTCCGAAACGCTGGCTGGCCTCGGTCGCCAGGCCCAGCATCCAGGCGGTGCGCCGGACGTTGAGGAAATTGAAGTTGGCCGATTCCAGCAGGATGTCGCGGGTTTCGTCGGTCACCTCGCTGTCGAGCCCACCCATCACGCCGGCCACGGCGACGGGGCCGCTGCCATCGGTGATGAGCAGCGTGTCCTCGTCGAAGGTGCGGAGCACGCCGTCGAGGGTCTTCATCTGCTCGCCGGGTTCGGCGCGCCGGACGATGATGGCCGGTCGATCCTCTCCCGGCCTGGGCTGCAAGAAGTGGTAATCAAAGGCATGCAGGGGTTGACCGAGTTCCAGCATCACGTAGTTGGTGACGTCAACGATGTTGTTGATCGGCCGCATACCGGCCCGGGTCAGCCGCTGCTGCATCCAGAAGGGGGATGGCCCGATGGCGACATCCTTGATGTAGGCCGCGGTATAGCGGGGGCACAGCTCGGGATCGGCGATCTCCAAGGTCAGGAAGTCGGGCGTCGGCGTGACCTCCGCCGGGTGTCGATCCAGCACCTGGACGATGTCCTTCTTGAGCGGGGTGTCGAGCAGGGCCGCCGCCTCGCGGGCGACGCCGAAGACCGATTGCAAGTGAGCGAAAGGCCCTTTGATGTCGAAACTCAGGATTGCGTCGCCCATGTAATCGGCCAGGGGAACGCCCACCGGCGCGTCGTCCGGCAGGTAGATGATGTCGACATGTTCCTCGGAGAGACCCAATTCCTTTTCCGAGCAGACCATGGCGCGGGATGGGACGCCTCGAATTTTGGCCTTCTTGAGCGTCATCAGCTCTTTGCCTTCGGCGTGACCGTTGTACAGTTGGACGCCCTCCATTGCGAAGGCCACCTTCAGGTGCAGGTCGCGCTCGGCGCGGTGTTCCAGGAGGCTGGGAGCCCCGGTGACGACCGTTTCGAGTTCCGGCCCGCCGTACGCGACGTCTACCAGGACAAGCCGGTCCGCGTCGGGGTGTGGACGCACGGCGCGCACCTCGCCCACGACGATTTTCTCCGGGTCCCACGGGAGTTCGGCCCCCGGCAGGCCGATGTATTCGATGTTCTCCACCTCCAACCCTGCCAGCGTCAGCCGTTTGGCCAGCTCCTGGGGAGGGATGTCGATATCGACGTATTCTTTAAGCCAGGATAGGGGTACTTTCATTGCACTTCTCCTTAGCGATCTATTGATTGCTCGAGGTAACTGCTCAGCCTACCGTCCGTTTGCAGCGGATGGGCGGGGGTTTGGGTTATTTGGCGGGTGCGAAGCACCCGCCAAATAACCCAAACCCCCGCTCTCCATCGCTGCAAGGGACTGGCCTGAGCAGTTACTGCTCGAGTTGTATTTGAGTCAAAGTAACCTGATTGTCACGAGATGAGTGCACCGGTCGACGTTCACCGGTGGCCGGATTGTACAGGCCGACGGCGATTTCATAACTATCGGATGTAGCCGAAACCGGGAGTTGTATCATGTGAAAGTCTACGATCGACTCTCCCGGGGTCCAATCCCGGGTATCCCGCGTCCACTGCGCCGGGACGGCGTCGTCTTGGGCGACGAGCGCCCCCTGGGCGTCAAACACGTGGACGAATACTTTGAGGGATTCGGTGATCTCGTCGCCGCTTTGCCAGTAAAGGTACAGGCCAATGCGGTGACCAGAACCATCGGGCTGATCGGCGCTGACGTTGAGATCGTAGCCCTGCAGTGAGATGTCGCCGGCAAATTGAACGTCGGTCGCCGTCTCGGGAGTGGGTGAATCTGGCTCGAGTCGATAGGCGACGAACGATGCGCTTTGGGGCACCCAGATAGGCGTGTACCCCACGTGCTGCTGGTAAGGGTTCAGCAGCGCCTCGTACTGCGGGTGATAGGTCACCCCATTGGCGGCGTCGTAATAAAGAAAGCGATAATTAGACGCCAGGGCTTTCTGTCTCAGTTCAGGTACGGTGGGTGGCGCGTCCAAAAGATACAGGGCGCCATAAGGATTGCGCGTCGGCGACGCGACGTCTTGATGGTAATGGTTCGAAGTCAAGACGTCGTTCGCACTTTCCGCACCGGCTGCGTGAAAGACGTTGCTGCTCTCGATCACGCCCGCGTGAGGTCCACCCTCAACTGTGTGGGCAAACTCCCAGGGAATATGGATCATCGTCACCAGCAAAAAGATCAACACGATCACGGGGATCGGTAACCGAAAGCGAGAGACAGATACGAGCGGCACGATCCGCCACAAGAAGTACATCGCGCTCAGGGTCAGGGCCGGGGCAATGAGAATCAGGAACCGGGTGTCTATGTTGAAGATGCTCAGAGCGCCGGTGGTGCCGACAACGAAGAAGGCGAGTAACCAGCGGTGCTCCCTGGATATTTTGGCGTGATCCAGGACGGCGAACAGGAATCCGGCCTTGGCGAGTTGGGCCAGCGGCTGGTTGATCACCGGGAAGGAAGAGTAGAAAAGCGATCCCTTGACCAGCAAGCTGGGAATGAGTTGAGGGGCTGCGCCGATGAGAAACCCCAGGCCGTAACTGGCGAAGGGCCAGAGTCGCTTTTTCTCCCGGCGACAGATGGTTAAGGTTAAAAGGTACAGCAGGCTGACCGCCAGCGTGATCAGGCCGGTGTAACGCACCAGGTACCCCAGCCCGTTTACGAGGCCGGCCATGAACGTGTTGCCTTTTCGATCGGGGGCCCGGGCCAGCAAACTGATGGCAAAACTTTGTAATCCCGCGGCCAGCATATCGGTGCCCTCGAAACCGGCGTAGAACAAGACAGTGCCCGTGCACAACAAAAAGGCCATCGTGAGCAAGGCCAGCGCCCGGCTCCGCGTCATGTGCCAGGCGAGCAATCCCCCACTGTACAGGCAAAGGACGCCCCCAACGATGGATGCCGCCTGTCCAGCCCGCACCACGTCGAGGCCCATAAGCAGACCCAAGCGGAGTAGCAGCGGGATACCGACGGGATAGAAGCCATTGACCCAGGCGGATAGCGTGTTAGATAACGGTTCGACGCGGGCTGCCATGGCAAAGAAGTCCAGGTTGCCAATAGTGATGTGAGTCCGCAGGTGAGCGACCTCGACGATGACCAGGGCTCCCGCCAGGGCCAGGCTCCCGATGATCCAGGCGACGGTGCGCCACCTTTGGGCGTCTGTCGTTGGACTGTGGGTCATATGAGCTAGGGTGTCCATTAGAACTGTCTCAAGAACCTCAGATCGTTCCCGTAGAACAGACGAATGTCGTCGATATGGTGCTTGAGCATGGCCGGCCGCTCGACACCGGGGCCGAAGGCGTAGCCGCTCCACACGTCGGGGTCGTAACCGCCGTTCTGTAGCACCACCGGGTGGACCATGCCGGCGCCGGCGATCTCCAGCCAGCCGCTGTACTTGCACACCCGGCAGCCCTGTCCCTCGCACAGGATGCAGTCGATGTCCACCTCGATGCTCGGCTCGGTGAAGGGGAAATAGGAGCCCCGGATGCGGATTTGCCGTTCTGGCCCGTAGTATCGCCTCGCGAACTGGGTCAGCGTGCCGATGAGGTCGGTCATCGTGATGTGATGTCCCACAGCCAGGCCCTCCACCTGGTAGAAGTGGTGTTCGGAACGGGCCGTGATCTGCTCGTAGCGGTAGCACTTGCCGGGCAGGATGACGCGAATCGGGTTGGGGTGCTGCTCCCGCATGACGCGAATCTGGCCGGGTGAGGTGTGGGTGCGCAGCAGCACCTCGTCGTCGATCCAGAACGTATCCCACATATCGCGGGCCGGATGGTGAGGCGGGATGTTCAACAGGCCGAAGTTCGTCTCGTCGGTCTCGACCTCCGGCGACTCGTAGATCTGGAAACCCATCTCGGCGAAGATGGCGTAGATCTGGCGCAGGGTCTGGGTGGTGAGGTGCAGGTGTCCCGGTTCGACGGGCCGGCCCGGCAGCGTGACGTCGATGCCGCCGGCCGTCAATTCCCGCTCCATCTCCGCCCGGTGCAGGACCTGCTCCTGCGCCTCATAGGCCGCCTCCAACTTGATCTTGACCTCGTTGGCAGCACGGCCAAAGGCCGGGCGCTCTTCCTTGGGCAGTTCGCCCACCGAGCGCAGCATCTGGGTCAACGCACCCTTCTTGCCCAGATAGCGCTGGTTCCAGGCAGTCAGGGCGGCGCTGTTCTGTGTCTCTTTCAGCGAGGATAGCGCTTCTTGCGCCAATTGGTCTAATTGATTTTGCATAGGATACTCCTTTCTGCTTCGAACTGGCGTGCATGTAAAAGCGCTCTCGCCCCTAGGGACGAGAGCGCTTACTCCCGTGGTACCACCCCACTTAATTCCCTCACACGAAAAACGAACGGGGAATTCTCTCTGTTCGCCGATAGCGTGGATGCGATCGACTACCCCGTTAACGCTGGGCCTGCGGAGCGGGCTACTGGGTCAGTTGGTAAACCGGTATATTGGTAAACCGGTATATTGGTAAACCGGTATATTGGTAAACCGGTATATTGGTAAACCGGTATATTGGTAAACCGGTATGTTGGTAAACCGGTATGTTGGTAAACCGGTATGTTGGTAAACCGGTATGTTGGTGGGGATTCCCGGTCTACCAGTCTACCAGTATACCAATATACCGGTACACCGACCTGCCGTTCACCCGTCGGCTCAGGAGCGAACTTCGACAGGCCCTTCCCGGATGGGACTTGCAGTCTATGATCCCATCTCCCTGGCGGCAGTCGCCTGGTTACTCTTCTCCGTCGTCGCCTTTTGCTTATTTTAACGCGGGCCGAATTATGGCCCGAAACGATATTTTTGTCAAGGTAAAGACTCTACTGAACAAAGGTCATCTTAGCACAGAGCCACCGAGAACACGGAGAAAAATTGAGGTACGCATTAAAATTTTTACGCAAATCGTGTCAAACAGCGAATTTTTTTGAGTAAAATGTAAATTCTCTGTGCTCTCTGTGTCTCTGTGATGAAATCTAGGCTTATTTCAGTACAGCCGGTAAATACTTGTCAAGTAAAGCGCCGCATGGTCTAAAAGATCGATGGTTACGGAATGCGCAAGACCTGGCCCACGTAAATGGTGGATGGGTTGGCGATGTTGTTGTATTGGGCCAGATAGGTGTAGCTCATATTGTATTTCAGCGCGATGCGGAACAGATTGTCGCCGGGTCGAACGACGTAGGTCGTCCTGCCTGGGGCCGGGGCCGGAGCGCCGGCCGAGGGAATCGTCAACACCTGCCCCACGTAGATCAGGGCGGGGTTGGTGATGCCGTTGGCGTTGGCGATGGCCTGGACGCTTGTGCCGTAGCGCAGCGCGATGCGGAACATATTTTCACCGGCTTGGACGGTGTGCTTTCCGGTCTCCGACGTCACAGGGACCGTTGTCGCTACAACCTCTTCGGCGGGTTGGGGGGTGAAGGTGGGCACGGCCGTCGTCGCGACAGAGGTCTCGGTGGGCGGCGGCGGTGTCGGTGTAGGCAATGGCGAAGTGGGAGATGGCTCTTCCCCGTCTTCTTCTGTGGGAGTGATCTCTACTTGTGCGGCTCTGGTGGCATTGGCGAGCGCGGTGGCTTGAAAGTCCGGTGTTATTTCTTCTCGTTGCTCTATTTGTGCGCCGCCCACTGGTGTGTCGGTCACGTCTGGATTGGCTTTTTGATGGCAGCCGGTCATCAGGCTTGCCGCGAGCAGGAAGACGACGAGGCCAACGAGCACGGAAAAGCGTGTTCTTTTCTTCTTCACAGAATACCTCCTTTGCTAAAGCGTATGCAACGCATTATACAAGTCGTGTAACGTCACATATGGCACTATCTCTACTGTACCATAATAATTCTGTGGCGTCAAGCGAAGTGGACGCTTTGCAGATGCCTGCCCCGCTTGCAAAAAAAACATTGCCGTCCGCATTGCTCTTGGGCGTCTTCGTGTCTTCAGTTCAGGGGCTTGCTTTGTTCCTGGCACTTGATGCCCAATTGCTCTAACTCTCCCAGCACCGGCTCGTAGATTTCTGGCAGGACCGGGATGTGGACGCCGGTCAGGTTGATTTTTCCTTCCAGGATCATCCGGACGCCGATGGCAGCCGGCAGGCCGACGGTGCGCGCCATCGCGGTGTCGCCGCCAGGCACGCCGTAGTCGATCAAGGTCGAGGTAATGAATGACTTGCGATCGGGATAGACCGCGACGAACTCGTGGACGAGCACGACCATGTCTCGCTCCCCTTCCCGGTAGCCCATTTTGACCAGCATTTGATCGGCCAGGACGTCCAGCAAGGAGTTGGCCTTTTCGGAGACAGGCGCGTTATCCAGGAGCCCCAGCCACTTCAACCCCATCATCGCGCCGGACGTCGGTGAGAGGTTGAGATAGGCGGCCAGGTCCGCTTCCAGATCGGGGTTGTCTCCCCGGCCTCCCTCGTAGACCAGTTCCGCCATCACCTGGCGGAAGGTCTTCCCGGTCAAGTCGGTCCGTTCGTCCAGGCTGAAGTAACCGAGTTCGTTCAGTTTCTGCAGGACGTCGCACCAGCCGACGTTGCGCAGCGTGCCCCGGTACATTGTGTCGGTCTCTGGGATGCCGTAGATGTCGATGTAGGGCAGCGAGTTGCGGTTGGGATAGGCCTCGAAATCGCCCAGGCCCGCCACCCACGTCAGGAAGTGGGTGGCGAACAGGCGGGCATTGGGCACGTCGACGACGCGCCCGTGCTCCTGGTAGCGAGCGTCGTTGCGCCCCGCCAGCACCACGCCCCGGGGGCTCCAGGAGAATTTGTAGCCCAGGGGATTGTCGTTGGCGTCGGGGGCCGGCAGCCCGCCGCAGTAGGAGCGGAAGGACGTGATCTCGCCGCCGTCCTCGTGGACCTGGTCGATGATGCGTTTGGCCGACATGTGATCGATGCCCGGATCCAGGCCCAACTCGTTGAGCAGGATGACGCCGGCGTCTTGAGCCCGGGCGTCGAGGGCGCGCATGGCGTCGCTGACGTAGCTGGTCGTAAGCAGGTGCGCGCCGCGCGCGATACACTGCTCGGCGATCTGGACGTGGTAGATGTAGGGCAGCAGACTGACGGCTATATCCGCCTGGGCGACCAGGTCGCCCAGTTTGTCCTCGTCCTGGGTGATATCGAACGCGAGGGCCTCCCCACGCGGGTGGTCGCCGAGCAGTCCCTTGGCCTTGCTCAGGGTGCGGCTGGCGACCGTCACGTGAAAGTCATTCTGTTCCAACAGGTAGCGTACCAGGGGCCTGGCGACCAGACCTGCGCCAAAAACCAATACGTTCTTCATTTGTTATATGACCTCCTCATTCTCAATCCTCAATCCAGGCTCATTCCAGGTGTTGTTTCAAATAACAGTATTCCGGCGTCAACTCACCCTGGTAGACGATGACGGCCCGTTTGATCTCCGGGGGCAGATCCAGTTCTTCGAAGGGGACGGAATAATCGGCCTTGGCGATGATCGGGATGTAGGCCTTCAGCACCTCGCTGAAGTACACCGACGAATCGCGGGGGATCTCGCTGGGCAGGATGTCAACGGCCATGATCACCGGACCGTTGCCGAGCACCCCCTCGATCGCCCGGTCTTCGAAGGGATCGTAGACGAAGACGGGATCGCCGGGTTCGGTGCTCTTGACCGTCGCCTCAATGGCGCCCTCGATGTCGCAACTGATGTCGCCGATGACGCGCAGACGGGGTTGCTCGCCCCGGTAAAGTTGCTTGAGATCGGATTTCGTCACCAGGCGGGGGTATTTTTCCTCCCAGTAGACGCAGTTGACGAGTACGTTCAGGTGGGGTAGGTAATCGTTAAATCGGCCTCGGTATTTCTCGGGATGCTCGTAGTAATCCTGTAGCTCGAACGCGCCGTCGGGCGAGATGGGTTCCACGGTGTGTTCTTCTTTGAACACGACCTTGTATATCCTGTCTCGAGCGGGCTGAGCCTGTTGGGCGACGGCGGCTACTTCGGAGGGCGCGATTTCCTGGATCGGGAGCAGTTCGATGATCTCATTGGCCCCACGGAAGACGTTGCCATACCCGGCGAATCCGCAGATGAAGGGGGTGATGGCCCCGGGCAAGCGCTCGCGGGCGATGCGGGCGCCGATGTCCGACACAGCCGCCTGGATGGCGGCGAGGTCTTCGTATTCGTGGGCTTGACGAAGGTCGCTGAAGGGGTTGTCGATGCCTTCCCAATTCAGGCGCTGGCCCAGCGCCCACAGGGTATCGACCATCCCGGCCAGGCCGGCGTGGCGGCCGAAGAAGATCAACCGGCGTCCCCGTTCGTCGGTGACTTTCTCGTAGTCGATCAGGTGGCAGCCCAGTTCCAACAGCCGTTGGAGCATGGGCATGTTATATTCCTGCCCCTTGATGACGTGGGCGAAGAAGACGTAGGCGTGATCGGGCCGGAAGAAATCGGGGGGAATCTCTTTGACGGCAAAGGTGACCGGACAGGGAGATAAGTCCTCTACCACCCGCACGCCGGCTTCTTTATATTCTTCCTCGCGGAAGGCCCGGACGTCGGAGGGCTGGACCCATACTTCAATGTCGTGTGCCTTCTGTAGCTCTCGGGCGTCGTTGGGCACGAGGGGGACCCGTCGTTCCCAGATGCTTTTGTCCTCGCGGCGAATGCCAATCCGTGTGCTCATTTTGACCTCCTGGTGCTTGTGTGTGTCATTTCTATTATAACACTGGCGTGCCTGGCGTCCAGTTAATCGCCTTCCGAATCAGTTGAAAAAAGCGGTTCTTTACGCGCCGTTTTTCAACTGGGTCTTTCTGCGATCGGCAGCCGGACAGAGAAAGCGCTGCCTTGCCCGATTTGGCTTTCTACCGTCACGCGGCCGCCGTGGAGTTCCACGATTTCCTTGACGATGGCCAATCCCAGGCCGGTCCCCGACAATTGCATATCGCGCGGTTCTCCTCCCCGGAAGAAACGGTCGAAAATCTGGGGAATTTCTTCTTCTGGGATGCCTATGCCTGTATCCGACACCGTAACTGTGGCCCACGTGCGTTCTTCGCTCTCTTCTGTATCGGTGCGGACGAGTATTTGGCCGCCCGGGGGCGTATAATGGATAGCGTTTTCGATCAGGTTATTCAAAACTTGTCTCACGCGCGCAGGATCGGCCACAACCTTTGGGATTGATTTGCTCAACTGGCGTTGTAGCGCCAAACCTCGATCGAGGGCCAGCGCTTGATGGCCATCGATGACATCGTTAACCAGCTTGGTGAGAGAAATAGGTCGTGTGTCCATCTCCAAACGGCCGGCGTCGATGCGGGAAATCTGCAGAATGTCTTCCACGAGCCGGGCCTGGTGGTCCGCCTCCCGGGCCAGCATATCCAGGTGCTCCTGCCAGTTCTCCGGTTGTTGTCGCATCAGGTGAGCGTATAGTTTGATGCTCGTGACCGGCGTTCGGAGCTCGTGGGAGACGTTGGTCACAAAGTGTGTTTTCATCCGGTCGAGTGCCTTCAGGTGACTGACGTCGTGAATATCGATGACGACGCCCAGGGCGTCTTTCCTGCTCTCTGCCAAGATCGGGGCTGCCGCTAACGCCAGGTCAAGGCCTTTCAGTGCCAACACTTTTTCTGGGAACGCTTCAGCCTGTTGGGCCAATTCTCGTATCGTTTCTTCCAGTCGATTGGCGTCTTCTGGCAGAAGTGTATGATGGAGCCAGGCGTGAGCGACGGGATTGGTCTGAACGATCTTTCCACTGACGTCGGTGACGACGATTCCGTCGGTCGTGTTGCGCAGGATGGCATCGGAGCGGGCGTACTGGGATTGAAGCTCGGCCGTTCGCTGCTGCACTCGCTGTTCCAGGTGATCGGCGTAATCGAGCATCTTCTGGTACAGTTTGGCGTTTTCGATAGCGGCGGCGGCGTGATCGGCGAAGGCTCGCAGACGCTGGGCGTCTTCTGACGTAAACTGATTGGGGCGGGATCCATCCACGTTTAAGAAACCTAGCGTCTCTCCGCGCATGTGGATCGGCGCAGCGACGTAAGCGTGCACCCAGCGGGTGTTTTCCAACGTCACCCAGTCTGGATCTACCGTCACGTCCGAGATGATAAGGGGTTTTCCCGTTCGTTGCATCTTTTGCAGCGTTGGTATCTCGGCGATGGGCGTGCTCAGGTCGGCGATGTGCGCCGCCAAGCCCAGGGGGTCGTATCCCCGGTGGCGGACCACGCGAACTGTCTGGCCCTCGATCAGCATCACGTTGAAGGCGTCCCCCGCGACGACGCGCTCGACCTGTTCCAGAATCCGGTCCAACACCAGTTCGAGGTCGAGGGTGCTGCTGACGGCGGCAGCGGCTCCCTCCAGCGCCTGGGTCAACGCGCGCTGTTCCCGTTCCGCCTGGAAGAGCCGGCTGTTCTCCACGGCGATGGCTGCCTGGGCGGCAAAGGCCTCGGCCAGCCGGGCGTGTGCGGGGGTGTAGAAGCCGTGCTCTCGCTTATCCAGGGCGATCATCCCGATGATGCGCTCGCCGATCAGCATCGGCGCCCCAAGCCAGGAACGGATGCCCGCCGCCGCGTGTGGGCCGTGTTTGAATTCTTCGTAATGGGCCGGTGTGTCTTCTACGATAAAAGAGGATTGGGTGCGGATGACCTCTCGGTTAGGGTTATCGGTTTGTTGGGGGTCGAATTTGACGCCTAGCAGTTTCTCAAGGTTGGGGAACCCCCGGCCACCTACAATTTCCAACATCTCTCCTCTAAACAATTGAACAGAGGCCGTATCGTAGGGTACGACCATCTGCAATTGGGCTAGGATGCGTTCGATGACCTCGTCCCGGTCGAGTGTCGTCGTGAGCGCCAGGGCCGATTCTCGCAGAGTTTCCTGTTCCAACATCCGTTGGTGCGTTTCCTGGTACAGCCGGGCGTTTTCTATGGCCGTAGCGATCTGATCGGCCAGGATGTTCATGACAGTCACGTCTTCGTCGTCGTAGGCCTCCACCTCATCAGATTCCACTTCCAGGATGCCGATCATCCATTCGCTGGTCTGGATCGGGACCGAAAGTGAAGAGGAGGGCTGCCAGTCCCCTACTGTGAACACGCGGGGATCGTTGGCGGCGTCGTGAACCAGGACAGTCTCTCTCGTCTCGGCCGCTATCCCAATCGCGCCCTTGCCCACCGGCTGGCGGTGTCCATCGGGAATGACTTTCCAGAAGTTGTCGGTCGCGACGGCGACGTATAGTTCGTGAGTTGTCTCGTCTAGCAGCAGGATGGCCGCGCGACAGTATCCCAGATTATCCTGGACAGCGTCCACGGCCTGCTGCAGTAGCGCTTGTTGGTCGAGAATGGCGGTGACCTGCTGGCCAATGCGATTGATCGTGGCTAACTGGGCGGCGCGCTGCTCTAGTGCCTCCTCCGCTTGTTTGCGCTCGGTGATGTCGGTGTATAGCACGACGGTTCCAATGAGTTTCTCATCTACGACGATGGGTGATCCGGCGACGATGACGCTTACCGGTGAGCCGTCTTTTCGGAAGCGCACCGTCTCGCGGGCTTCTATTGTTTTGCCACGCAACATGACCTTGGTCCACCGAGTTGCTTCGTCGAAAAATTTGTCGCAAGCAACCAGGTTGTCGAGGACCCGGCCAATTGCCTCCTCAGGCGAATAACCAAACAGTTTTTCCGCCCCGGGATTCCACTCCACGACGCGTTGTTCCGCATCCAGCGTGACGATGGCGTTGGGCGTGGAGGCCAGAACGCTCTCCAGGTACGTCTGCCGCTCTTTGCTCTCGCGTTCCGTCTCTTTGCGATCAGTGATATCCAGTAGGATGACCTGGAGGCTCGTTCGCTGGCCCTCGCGTGGGATGCGGCTGACGTGAGCCTCTCCCCAGCGAACAGTCCCGTTTTTGTGATGCCATCGAAACTCAATTGGTATCATCTCAATAAACCGGGGCAAACTCGCTCGGGCCGGTCTCCTGACCGTGCCCGCTGTGACTCGGTCGGGAGACCGGCCACAGCTCCCCAACTTATTGAGAAGATACCTCAATTGCTTCACAGCGTTCTCCGTCTTTCGATGAGCTGTGGATCAGCGATTTAAAGATACGCGTCCAACGGGGACGATCTTGCAAGCGCATCGTGCCCATCTTGGAAAAATGCTTGCCGACAACCTCGTCTTTGGAAAAACCGGTGAGTTTGGAAAAGGTCGTGTTACACGACGTGATCGTCCCTTTCCAGTCTATGGTGATAATTCCCTGGGGGGCTGACTCGACGATGTTTCGATACCTGGCCTCTGACGCTCGTAACTTTCTCTCGGTCTCCTTCTGTTCGGTAATGTCGCGGATGAAAATGAAATCGGCTGGTCTTCCCCTATAAGAGATGATCCCGGTGTTGAATTCGACCTCTATCCGGCGTCCATTCTTGTGCGCCAGCGCCATCTCATACCGGGGGGAGATTTTTTTGCCAGCCATTCTTAGCGCATAGCGTTCCGTGATCTTTTCGGCTTCACTGGGGTAGATGTAGCGGTCGAATGGGGTATTCAACAACGCCTCGACGGTATAGCCGACGATTTCGGCCATACGCGGGTTCACGTACACGAGACGGGCATCCTGTATCACCGCTATGCCATCGTAGGCCTGTTTGATGAGGGCTCTGAACAGGTCTTTTTGTTCTAAGGGCGTCTCCAGGATCTGCTCAGGATCGGCGACTCGTTTCTCTAATTCGGTTATCCGCTGGCGCAGTCGACGGATTTCTTCGAGGCGTTCTCTTTTCGTCTGCGCACTATCTTGTGCACGGTCTCGATCATGCTCGTTCTCGTTCATCTATCTCGTTTACCTTTCGACACCTTGATCGTCTTGCTTTGTCTCGCCCCACACCATGGTCCTTGGCCCCGGCTCAAGCACGTTGTTTTGTTTTCACTACCCGACATTCGTGATCCAGAGATGTCGGGTAATGAAGTTTTGTTAATTGTATACCGGTTATCCTCGAATGCAAGGCCGTGACCCTCCGTATTTTTTGTCAAACGATCAAAGTATGAGTATAATTGAATTATGAGATTCCAGTACTCACCCTACGCGATGCTGCTTTTTGCGGCTGCCTTGATCACGACCGCTTTAGCGGGCTATGCATTGCGCCATCGCAAACGAGAAGAGGCCTTTGTCTTCAGCTTGATGATGGCGACTCTCTCGTGGTGGTCGATTTTCTATGGCCTCAATATGATGGGGGCGAATTTTGAAACGTCGTATTTATTCAATCGCATCAAATATGTGGGCGTGGTGGCCGTTCCGCCATTGTGGTTCGTTTTGGCCTTGCAATACACGCAGCGCCAATCTGTTTTGACCCGTCGCAATCTCTTGTTGATCTTCCTCCCGGCGCTTCTCCTGTTGCCGATGGTGTTGCTCGATCCCTGGCTCCATTCGTGGTGGCGAGGGCTCCACAGCAAGGAGTTTGGAGGTCTCGTTGTGCTGACGCAGGAAGGGCACACCTGGCTTTACTACGTGCACGTATTTGTGAGCTACGTTTATATCCTCGCCGGGCTTTGGCTCTATATTCGCTTTCGCCAGCGACAGCAGTCGATCTATCGCTCTCAGACGAACTTGATGCTTGTTGCTGCGCTCGTTCCTCTGGTCGCCAGTATCCTCACCCAATTGAAAGTTTTTGTATTCCCCTGGGCATTGGATTCCTTCTTCTTCACGCTGAGTGGTGTTCTTTTTGCCATCGCCATATTTCGCTATCGCTATCTGGATATTATGCCTGTCGCGCGACAGGTCATTGTCGAGCAGATGCCGGATGGGGTAATTGTGACGGACCGTGGTGGACGCATCGTGGATGCGAACCCGATCGTTCGGCGCATGATCGGTCAGGCAGGCGATTTGATCGTGGGGCAGCCCTTGATTGCGCATATCCAGCATCCAGAGTTGCGGCAATCCCTGTCCGAGGTGTTGCGCCAAAACGCGATGGCGTCGAGGGAGTTCGACGTTTGTGTGGATACCGAGGATCGAATGTGTACCCTTTCAGTCCACATCACGCCGTTGGTGCGTGAAGGGGTTGGTGCTGTAGGTCACATTTTCCTGTGGCGCGATATCAGCGAGCGCATAGCAACTCAACGGCAGTTGGAGAATCTGTACCAGGAGGCGGAACTCGAACGCAAACGCTTGGCTTTGACGATCGCGACGGCTAATGAGCCCATCGCGCTGCTGAATGCGGACGGAGACGTGCTCTTCAGCAATCCGGCAGCCCAGCGGATTTTGCATGCCGAACACCGCGCTCATTTTCCCGGTGCGATCCGGTCGGCGATTGTCTCAGCTCAAGGGGCCGAGGACGTGACCAGGCTAGAAGTGGAGATCGACGAGCAAAGTTTTCACGTCTCGATCGCACCTGTTGCCAGGACCGGTGGAATGGTGCTCACGATGTATGACGTGACCCATTTCAAGCAATTGAGCCATTTGAAGGATGAGTTCGTCGCCATCGTCTCCCACGACCTGCGCACGCCCCTATCCGCTATCCTGGGGTATACTCAAATTGCCGGGCTGGAAGACGCCACGGAACAAGAACGACAGCACGCCTTGGAGCGCGTCGAGAGCAACGTGAGACAGATGAATGCGTTGATCAACGATCTGCTCTATTTGGCCAGGCTGGAGATGGACGTCGAGGAAAGGCGAGATTGGGTCAAATTGGATGAAGTAGTTCAAGAAGTGATTCAGATGCTGGAAGAGATGGCTGTTGCAAAAGACCTCGTTATCAAGACCGATCTGGATGACGTGCCGCCATTCAAGGCTGTGCCGCGATTGCTCGTCCAAATGTGGCATAATTTGATCGAAAACGCGATCAAATACACCGACGAGGGAGTGGTCTCCGTGGAGTTGAGCGTTGAGGGCGATCAGGTGATAGGGAAGGTGAGCGATACCGGCATTGGCATTCCGCCGGCCGATCTGCCATACGTTTTCGATAAATTCTATCGCGCCAATTTCCCTGCCGTACGCCAGACTACGGGGACAGGTTTGGGGCTTGCCCTGTCCAAATCTATCGTCGAAAAACACGGCGGGCAAATCTGGGTGGAGAGCGAACTTGGGGTGGGGAGTACATTTGCGCTAACCCTACCTCTTGAGGAGGATAAATAGATTCTTTACAGCCTTGAACTTCCGGTTCGGCATCACCCCGAGGGGGCGTTAGAGTTCCCCCGTTCGCCGGGTATCTCGAAACGGGTTCCCGGTGAGGTCGGACCAAACGGACGCGGCGCATCTTGTAAGGTGCGCCGCGTCCGTTTTTGGCTTAAGTCCGAAGAAACCTGGTTTTTGACAACTTCTAAGTCCACCTAGGCGGATGGCGTATCGGGACAGGATCAGGAACACGCGACAAGGGCCAGAAACTCCGCCAGGATGATGGCAGTCGCACCCCAGACCTGGTGCTCGTTTAGCGCGTAGAAAGGGACGTGCAATGTTGCCCCTCGCCAGGTCCAATCCTCCTCGCGTCTTGTCCTGGGGTCCAATAAGTGAGACAGGGAGACTTCCAGCAGGCCGGCGACCTCGCCCGGATCGGGCTGGAAGGTAGGGCGATGAGGGGCATAGGCGACGAAGGGGTAAACCATGTTGTTGCTCGGGGGGATGTAAAGGGGGGTTAGGGGGCCGAGGATCTCCAATTCATCGCTCTGGACGCCGATCTCCTCCTGGGCTTCGCGCAGGGCGGTCTCCTGGAGTGACGCATCCACCACCTCCCATCCACCGCCAGGCAGCGAAATCTGCCCACTGTGGTGATTCAGGGTGGGTGTGCGGATTGTAAGCGCCAGGTGCAGCGCGCCCGCGACGGGATATAGCAGCAGCAGGACGCCTGCCTTTCGCGGCTTGGCGTCAGCGGGCAGGTTGAGTTGCCGTGGGCTGGGCGCCATCGTACGCTGCGCCTCGACGCCGGGCAGCGGGCCATCTATGGCCGCCCGAACGTCCTCGATCGTCAGATGTTCTCTGTTTCTCATTTCATTGGAGTGTAGCACAGATCAGCCTCCCGCGCAATTGCCCTTCGATTTTTTCCTGATCCG
Source organism: Chloroflexota bacterium (assembly GCA_011046405.1). Taxonomy (GTDB): domain Bacteria; phylum Chloroflexota; class Anaerolineae; order B4-G1; family B4-G1; genus DSAR01. The sequence goes on from DSAR01000170.1 coordinate 17,537, forward strand.
GGCGCTTGACCTCCCCCTTGACATGGCGTACAATGAAACCCGGCCAAGGCCTCGTGCGTCGTACGTTATGTGTGGATGAGTCGAATAGTGTTTGTTCTAATCTTCTCAATAAGTAGGGGAAGATGGAGTGTTTGCGGGCGGCAAAGCCGCCCGCAAACACTCCGCCCTCGGTTTATTGAGATGATACGTTTGTTCTATTTGGGAGGGAGAATATGGGCAGCGACATGATCGCAGCGTGTGGATTGGATTGCGGATCGTGCGAGATCAGGCTGGCGCCGACGGACCCGGATGCGGCTCGGTGCGTTATTGACTGGTTCAAGCACCAGGGTTGGCTTTCTGAGGACGAAGGCTTGGCCGAGATCATCGAGCGGGGGATGTATTGTAACGGATGCCTCGGCGATCGTGACGTTCATTGGTCCAGTGACTGCTGGATTCTGGCGTGCTGCGTCGACCAGCGGGGGCTCAGCCATTGCAGCGAGTGTGAGGCGTTCGCTTGTGACCGCCTCGTCGAGTGGTCCCAGCAGAACGACGGTTACAGAGATGCCCTGACCAGGCTGCGGGAGTTACGCGCAGCAACTGGCTCAGGAGGATCATCATGAACGTATCCTATTCGTCCAACTCTTCTCACCTGCCGCCCGAGGGATTCGTCCCCGTTCCCTCGTTGGTGGACTTGACCTCAAATGAAATTTGAAACACACCCAAATCAGATGAGGAGACGCGGCACCCGGAAGCTGCGCTTTTACATTGGCGGACATGGCGTACATGGCGGGTACTGGCTGGAATCTGACCACGTGTTATTTCTTTCGCAGGCTGGCGAAGAACGTCGCCAGTAGGGCTTGCGATTCTTCGGACAACACCCCGCGCGTGACGGCGACCTGGTGATTGAGGCGCGGATCGCGCAAAATCTCGACGACTGACCCCGCCGCGCCCATCTTGGCGTCGTCGGCCCCGTACACCAGCCGGGGAAGCCGGGCCAGCACCATTGCCCCCGCGCACATCGGGCACGGTTCCAACGTGCAATACAGGGTCACACCGGCGAGCCGCCAACTGCCAAGCGCGCGAGATGCTTCGCGCAACGCGATGATTTCGGCGTGGGCGGTGGGGTCGGCGTCGATCTCTTTGCGGTTGTGCCCCCGTCCGACGATATGACCTTCGCAAACGGCCAATGCTCCGATAGGGACGTCCCCGTAGCGTATGGCTCGTTTAGCCTCTTCCAGCGTTTTGCGCATCCAGGCCGCGTCGTTTGTGTTTTTCAAATCGCTCACTGCGGCATTATAACATGAGGTGCGGGTTGCGGCAATGGCGTACAGAGATTTCGCGTTGACAACTATCGACGAGGCGGTATAATCGGCCCTGTTGCCTGGTTTGGGATTTGGCAGGGTCGCTAGTTTAAGACCGCGTGGAGAAAAGGTAGTCGAACAGGAGATAGTCAGTGGACTTGTTTCTGGAAGCTTTGCTTATTTTTGGATTGCGGGTTTTGGGGATTTCCATCGGGACGCTGGCGACGTTGACGATGGTGCAGGGGCGTCGGGTGTTAGCCATGGCCACCAATTTTTTCACGGCGTTGATTTATATCGTCGCTCTTGGGCGGGTCGTTTCTAACCTGGACAATATCTGGAACATCATGGCCTATTGCGGCGGGGTCGCTGTTGGGACGTTGTTGGGAATGGCGTGGGAGCAGCGGATGGCGTTGGGATTTGCCGAAGTGCGCTTCATCTCGCCGGTGAAGAGCGACGCCGTGGCCGACGCCCTGCGGGACGCCGGTTTTGGAGCGACGGAGACGTATGGGCATGGGCGCGACTGTCCCGTGGGCATTGTAGAGGTCATTGTTCCCCGGAAAAGCGTCAACGCGGTGATGGAGATCGCCCAGATGGTGGACAAGGACGCAGTGGCGACGGTGACCGAGGCCCGCATCGTCCGCCGCGGATACTGGAGCCCCATGCGGCGCTAGAGACACCGCATTTGCCATTTGCCATTTACATTTTTCATTCAAAACCCCATCGCTCGGCGGGCCGCGCGCCACAGATTGGCTCGGATCTGCTTCTGATCCCGCCCGAACTGCTGCAAGAGATTCTGAATCTGCTCCCGTTTCGAGGTCAATCCCTGGGGACAGGGAGGATCGTCAGGGTAGCCGGCCGCCTGGGCGTAGCGGGCTAGATCCTTGCGCGGGAGATAAATCAGGGGGCGAATCAGGGTCATGGCCTTGTCGAAGAATTCGACGTGCGGGGCCATCGTCTCGATCTGACCGTTGAACATCAGGTTCATCAGCGCGGTGGCGGCGGCGTCGTCGGCGTGATGACCTAAAGCCAGTTTGCGGCATCCCAGGTCGGCGGCGTGCGTGAACAGCGCCTTGCGCCGGTTCCACGAGCAGCGGAAGCAGTCGAGGGGCAGTGTTTCTTCCGGCGGCAACTCCAGCGGGACGAAGTGGTAGTCCACGCCCAGGCCCTCGAACCACGGAACCAGTTCCCGGCGTAGGTCGGGGAACCCAGCTGCCGTGCCGACGACGTGAAGGGCCAGCAATTCGTAGTGGTAGACCGCCTTGCGCCGGTGGAGAAGCAGTAACTCCAGCATCGCCCGGCTATCCTTGCCCCCAGAGACGGCCACGGCGATTCGATCCCCTGCGTTGATGAGGTTGAACTCCCCTATGGCGCGCGTGACGTTTTTGAGCAGAAAATAAGCGATGCGCTCGGCGTCGCTGGCCATGCTTGCTTTACAGGCTGAGACAGGCTTCGACCGCGAGCCAGAACAGCCGCTCGCGGACCGAGGTTTGACGGTTCCAATCCCGCTGGTCCCAGGCGTCGCCGCTGACGTCGTCGCCGCCGTAGAGCATCTGGGCGAAAGTGACGCCCCGGAATTGGGCGACGGCGAAGAACGCGGCAGCCTCCATCTCCACGGTCACACAGCCCTCCGAGCGGCGGAGCGCCACTTTCGCCGGCGTCTCGCGGTAAGGGGCGTCGGTGGTCCAGGTCTTGGCCTGGATGTACTCGTAGCCATGCTTCTGCAGGGTTTGCTCGATGGCGGCGATCCCCTCCAGGCTGGGCGTGACCTCGCGGCCCGGGGGGAGGTAGTGGTAGGAGACGCCCTCGTCGCGGATCGCGGCCACGGGCACGAGTACGTGCCCCACGGCGACGTCCCGGTCCAACACGCCGGCCCCGCCGCAGGCGATGAAGGTCTTGCAACCCAGGGCGATGGTCTCCTCCAGCAGACCCGCAGCCATCGGCGCCCCCACGCCCGGATGGAGCAGCGCCAGGCGCTGCCCGTCGACCTCAATCTCGTAGAGGTGATGGGGGCCGTCCTCCCAGTAGTTTTCGTTGATGCATCTGGCCCCGTATGCCTGACAGACCTTTTCGAGGATCTCTCCAAAGAAGCAGATGACACAGTGGTCCGGCACGTCGGCCGCTTCGATCAACTCGGCCGGCTCGATGATGGCCTTGGGCGCGGGGTCAAATTCCAGGATGGGATAATCTTTTTGCACGTTTCTCTTTCGGCTTTTATTCGAGGCTCTCTGCTAGTTCGCATGGTTGGCTTGACGAGCGGTCAATTTTTCGCCACGAATCCTTCGACTACACTCAGGACAGGTTGACACGAATTGTCGCTAATCTTTGGGCTTTTCGGCTCTCTGGCAGTTCGCATGCTCGGCTCAGCAAGTGGTCAATTTTTTGCCACGAATTACACCAATTGCCACTAATCTTTGGGCTTTTCGTGTCCATTCGTGCAAACCTGTCCCGAGCGTAGTCGAAGGATTCGTGGCTAATCTCTCACCGCGACCCTGCGAAATCCCAAAGAACCTTATTCGATCTCGCGGCCCTCGTACTGCTGCTTGTAATACGCCTGGTAGTGCTCGCCGCTCTTGATCGGCCGCCACCACCATTCGTTGTCCACGTACCAGCGCACTGTCTTTTCGATGGCCTCGGCGCAACTGTGAACCGGTTCCCAACCCAGCCTGCAGATCTTCCTCACGTCCAGGGAATAACGCCGGTCGTGGCCCAGGCGGTCGCGCACCGGTTGAATCAGGCTTTCCGGCTTTCCCAGCAATTCGAGTACCAGGTGCGTCATGTCGATGTTGCACATCTCTGAACCGGTGCCCACGTTGTAGGTCTCGCCGATCTGACCTTTGTGTAACACCAGGTCGATGGCCTCACAGTGATCGACCACGTATTGATAATCGCGCATCTGTAACCCGTCGCCGTAGAGCGGCAAGGGCACGTCGTCGAGGGCGTTGGTGACGAAGAGGGGCACGACCTTCTCCGGGTACTGGTACGGGCCGATGTTGTTCGCTCCCCGGGTGATGGTGACCGGCAGATCGTAGGTGACGTGGTAAGCGTTGACCATCAGGTCGCCGCTGGTCTTGCTGGCGGCGTAGGGGCTGCGCGGGGCGACCGGATCGGTCTCCCTGGATGCGCCCTCTGGCACGTGCCCGTAGACCTCGTCGGTCGAAATCTGGTGGTACCGCTCCAGTTCCAATTCGCGGGCCGCTTCCAACAGGACGTAGGTCCCGTAGACGTCGGTCTGGATGAAGGCATCGGGATTCATGATCGAGCGATCGACGTGGGTTTCGGCGGCGAAGTTGACGATGGTGTCGACGTCGTGGGCGTGGATCGTCTCTCTCACGGTGTCGGCGTCACAGATGTCGCCCTTGACGAAGGCATAGCGACCGGGGAAATTCTCAGCCACATCCTTCAGATTGTCCAAATTGCCGGCGTAGGTCAGTTTGTCGTAGACGACGACGTGGTAGTTGGGATACTTTTCCAGCATATAGCGCGTGAAATTGGAGCCGATGAAACCGGCGCCCCCGGTGACCATCAAGTTTTGCACTGCAAACCTCCTGATTGTGCGAGATGAACGTCCAGTTTTTTCAACCTGGATATTCTACCACAACCGACGGGCGGAGCAACTTGCAGTGTGGCTTCCTAACCTGGACGAGCCAGATCCAAAAAGGAGCCATTGACCGCTAAGTTCTTGCTCGCTGCGCAAGGATTCTATTGGTTAGGCGTAATTACTCAGCCTGCTGCCCGTTTGCAGCGGATGGGCGGGGGTTTGGGGTGTGTGGCGGTCGCGAAGCGACCGCCACACACCCCAAACCCCCATTCTCCGGCACAGCAAAGGGCTGGTCTGAGTAG